>JAJYGE010000369.1 GCA_021785155.1 Planctomycetota bacterium | reverse complement strand
CACCTCATCCCACTGTTAGAACAGGGGAGCAGAGGAACAGGTGAGCAGGGGAAGGGGTACCGCTGGCGGTTGCCTCATCTTGCGACAGCATCACTTTAGTTCCAGCCTTGTGCGCTCTACTGTTCAACTCTCTCCTGACCCCTGCTCTGCGGCCGCCGCCGCGTGTGCTTGCACCGCGCGTTTCGCGCGGCAGCCGTCGGTGAGAAAGTAGTTGGCAGACCACAGGGGTTGCCTCATCCTGCGACGGCATCATATAGTCCCAGCCTTATGTGCTCTACTGCTCAACTCTCTACTGTTCCCCTGCTCTGCGGCGGCAGCCGCCGCCGCCGCACCCCCTTTTTACCGGCAAACCAGTCGCCAATTGGCGGAAGTTGGCTTTATCGGTAAGCTGGACGGGGTGTTGGGCGGTTCCCGCGCAGTCGGGGATTTTCCGGCGATGGGAAGGCAATTACTGCCACCCAAAATAAAACTTTGTTGCCGGAGCGCAATCGAACCATCTCGATACGATTAACGATCGGCTAAACCCAAGGAGTTGTGGTATGAGTGGTGGAAAATGTTCAACTCTTATGATACTGGTATCCGTGTTATATTTCTTGCCCGCCGGGTGCAGCAGTTCGCCACCACCGGGCTCGAATCTGGCACCGCAACCGCTTAATCCGGCGGTGCTGCAAATTCTTCGGTCCCTGGCCAAGGGACATAAAGACAAAACCCAATTGGCCTTTCTGGCGGATTTCAAAGGGCTTTCCGCAACGGTTGGGAAATTCAACCGCTACATGTCCGACAGCCAGGGCAAACTGCTGCGGCAATTAAAATCATGGGCGGAAAGGCATCATGTTCAATTGCATTATTTTTATCGCCCCGGCCTGTATGGAAAAGCCCAGAAGATTATCGCCGATGATGAAGGTTCACTGCTGCTGCACAGCAACGCCGCTGATTTTCAAAAGCGCTATCTGATTATGATGTATATGGACTATTCCTGGCAATTTGCCATGGATAAGGCGGTCCAAAAGCAGGCCCGTAGGAATCATGCGGGCCCGGGCTTGATGCTCTATCTGCACAATGCCATAGCGGTAAATAAACAGTCTCTTGCTGATCTCTGGAAACTTCTGGAACAATATCATTGGCAAAAAAAAGGCCCAAATAGCGCCTCCAAATAATGTGGCCCGTACTGATGCTCTGCCGCCGGGCCACCGTGCCTGTGACCGCTTCTGCAACGCGGCGGCACCGCCAGCATTTAGGAGTTGTGGGTTAGGAGTTAGAAGACCTTTCTAATTTCAAGTTGCTCAAGATGCTCAAGTTAGGGGGGCAACTTGCCCAAGTTGCGCAAGTTGATGGAAGCGTTGATTTTAGCGGGTTTGGTTCAAGGTGCTCAAGATGCTCAAGATGTTTTGGGCCCCCAGGGGGGCGGCATTTAGCATTAAGGAGTTAGAAGACTTTTTGGGCGCGGAATGGACGCGGGCGTCGATTTTTTACCGGGTACATAGCGATCTCCATGGCCATACGGAACCATTGATGCGGGCATGTTATTTATTTGTCAAAGAACCTTGTTCAGCGAGTCTGAACTGTACCTCGGTAAGGCTATAGGATTGCAATAAGAGGGATAATGCGCAACGGCGCTAAAAAATTAAGGATTTGGCCCCGAGCGACCTGGCAAAACCGGTCACAGGCCCCTGCCACCCCTACCCATCTGGTTTGCAGGTGCGACAGAGCACGAATTGTTATAATGATACCTTGATGCAAACGGAAACAACATTACATGAGCCTGTGGATGCACCGTTGGTTATTGAGCCATTGTCCATTCCATTACTGGCGACCTGGTGACATGCGGGCTATATATGTTTTTACCGACCTCCATGACCCTGGGACCACGATGGCTGCTGCTGATGGTGGTCACGGCGGTATTGATTCCACTGATTATTTTCAGACTGCGGCGGCTATTTTTTCCAAGCCACGTTTGCGGCCATATTTCCGCCGGACTTATTACATTTTTTTCAGGATATTCGCTTTTCACCTTACTGCAGGATTTGCCGCGGCACCACGATTCGCCGGTGGAGATGCTCAGGGCGGCAGGGCTGTTGTGGGTGATAAATGTGCTGATCTTTGCGTTCTGGTACTGGCGGCTTGATGGCGGCGGGCCACATGCACGGGCCGCGCGGGGGCATTATCAGGCCGGTTGTTTTCTGTTTCCGCAGATGACCATGAAACATGGCGATCCATCCTGGGCACCACGATTTTTGGATTATTTATTTGTGGCTTTTACCACCAGTACGGCATTTTCCCCCACGGATACACCGGTTTTGTCGCGCTGGGCAAAATTGCTCACGATGCTGCAGGCGATTGTTTCGCTGGGCATCGTGGTACTGGTGGCCGGCAGGGCGATTAACATTATCTGAATCGCCCTCATGGCTCTGATTCCGAATCATCCATGCGCCATGCCACAAGGCATTGATTCGATCAATCATGAGCGCTAACATCTTTGTGAATGGGAGCGGGATGAAGGAGATGGTGGACATTGGTTGGCGGGAATTTGCATCGCCAATGTTTGACCGTTGTTGAATGCCACGGAATTAAATGAGGAATATTATGTCCAATGCCCCGTCCGCGCGTACCGTCGCTGAACTGAAACAAATGGATTACCGCTCCTGTTCGGTAAAGGATGAATTACGGCGCAATGTCATTGCCGCGTTACGCAACGGAACGCCATTATTCCCCGGTATTGTCGGATACCGTGACACAGTGATCCCGGAAGTAATTAACGGCCTGTTAAGCCGACATGATATGTTGTTTCTTGGTTTGCGCGGGCAGGCGAAGACGCGACTTCTGCGGATGTTGCCGGAGTTACTGGATGAATGGACTCCCATTCTGGCGGGTTGCGAGATACCGGATGATCCCTTGGAGCCGCACTTGACTTCCGGGAAAAAAATCATCGCCGAGCAGGGAGATAAAGCGGCCATAGATTGGGTGCATCGCAGCAATCGCTACCATGAAAAACTCGCCACGCCGGATGTGACGATCGCGGATTTAATTGGGGAAATAGATCTGGTGCGCCATGCGCAGGGGCGGTATTTATCCGATGAAACAACCATGCACTTCGGCCTTATTCCGCGCTGTAATCGGGGCATTTTTGCCATCAATGAACTGCCTGATCTGGCCCCTAAAATACAAGTCGGTCTTTTTAATGTTCTGGAAGAACGCGACGTGCAGATTCGTGGCTATCCTATCCGTCTGGATCTGGATCTGTGCATGGTGTTCTCCGCCAATCCCGAGGATTACACTAATCGCGGTCGCATTGTTACACCATTAAAAGACCGCATCGGTACGGTAGTCCGCACGCATTACCCCCACAGCATCTCCGAAGCGATCAACATTACGCAGGAAAATGCCTGGATTCACCGTGACAGCGGCGTGAGCGTGGAGGTTCCGCTTTATATGCACGAAATTCTGGAAGAATTTGTGCGTTTGGCCCGCCACAGTCCACATATTAATCAGGCCAGTGGCGTCAGCGTTCGCTGTTCGATTGCCAATGCCGAAAATCTCGTCAGTTCCGCCGAACGGCGTGGCATTGTACATGGCGAAAAAAATGTGATTGCCCGGGTTGATGATCTGCCATTTATTCACGCCAGTTGCCGGGGAAAAATTGAACTCATGCTGGCGGAAGGGGAATCCGCGGAAGATAAATTGGTGACCTCACTGATTGGCGAAGCGGTAAAATTGGTTTTCAGCCGGTACGCCGATATTGATGAGCTAGATGATATTTGTCAGCAGTTCAAAGGCGGATTGACGCTACAGGTGGGAGATGAGGTAGCCACCGCGACGATGCTGGAGAATTACAGTCATGTAAAAGGGTTGAAACTGGCGGCGGTACGGATGGCCAAAGCATTGGATATGTCCACGGAAAATCCAGCCTGTCTTGTCAGCGCCGGAGAATTTATCCTGGAAGGGCTATATGTGAATAATCGCTTAAGTAAAGTAAATCTCCCGGGGAAGACATTTTTCCGAAAGTAATTCCCGGTTTATCAATTGCGATCAAGTGCCTCCGCCAAAAATTGCATCGTCTGCCTGCGTCCCATGGATTGGGCGACCTTTATAATTTGACCCTGCGTATTGATGACCAGAATAGTGGGCAGGACTTCCACACCAAGTTTTTTGGCGGCCATTTTTCCGCCGACGGAATCAATATTTTCACGGATGGGAATAAATTTTTGACGAACCACTTTTGCAACGGCCCGATCGGTCCATACTTCACGATCCATCAATCGGCACGGCGGGCACCATGAGGCCCAAAAATCCACCAGAACCAGATGTCCGGTTTTTGAGCTTTTCGATTCCGCTTCCCGCAGATTTTCCATCCATGCAATATGGCCGGGCGCTGCGACCAACCCCATTTTTCCCGCCAGCATGTGCAGTTGCGGTAACATGGCCACGACGACCAGCGTCACGGTGAACAGTCCGATGATCACCATTGATTGCCTCGAAAAACTGTCGGAATGGGGTTTATGGATTTTCATATTCATCTCTCGCAAGTAACAATGAATTATAGGGGATATCGGATACGTCATGACATCATCACAATTCCGGATTAAAACGGTGGTGCAATCGCCGCTCGCGTTAGGTTGGGCATCGCGACAAATTAGCGTAAGCAATTATGGCGCAGGAATTTTCCGTCGGCAACGCGCTCGCGGCGCGTATCCGTCCCGACGAGTCGGGATAACCTGCGAGCAACGCTGGCAGCGGCTAAAAGAGCACCGTCCACTGCGCGCCGGGACGGTGGTTGGCTTGCTGATGGAAAAAGCGGTTCGCCACAAGTGTCACACACCCGAACAGTGGGCCTTCCAGCGGTGGCTTGCTTTAGCGTCGGAAATACCACCGGGTGCGTGACGCTTTATGCGGGTTACGGACACCGCAATAGTCTCTCCCCCGAACACCGTAGTGATAACCCGGTGCCGTCAGCCTTCGCGCGGACCAGCGGCACCGCATTATCATGACGGTGCTCCGGGGGCATCGTGTTTGCAGTGCAATAAAACCATACCCGCATAAAGTGTCACGCACCCATTCCACCCGCGTAAAGTGCCACACACCCGGAAAACAATGGCGTGGCAATTTTTCCGGGCACCCGTGGCGGCGGTGGCGGCAGAGCAGAGAACAGTAGAGGGTTGAGCAGTAGAGCACATAAGGCGGGGACTATTATGATGCGGTCGCAAAATAAGGTACCCCCAGCGGTCTACTTACTGCTTTCTCAACACCGACGACTGCCGCGCAAAACGCGCGGTGCAAGCACACGCGGCGGCGGCCGCAGAGCAGGGGTCAGGAGAGAGTTGAACAGTAGATCGCACAAGGCTGGAACTAAAGTGATGCTGTCGCAAGATGAGGCAACCGCCAGCGGTACCCCTTCCCCTGCTCACCTGTTCCTCTGCTCCCCTGTTCTAACAGTGGGATGGGGTTTCCCGGTACACTGCCCGGATCTATTGCCACGCCCGAAAACAATGGGATCGTCAGGGACGTTTGACTTTACCGGCGCTACCGGGCATTATTGCTACATGGAAAACCTGAATAAAATTATCGGTGAAGGCTTTACTTTTGATGATGTGCTGCTGGTCCCGGGGCGTAGTGATTTTGTCCCATCGGAAGCGGACACGCGCACACGCCTTACGCGCCGCATTGAGCTTAATTTACCCCTGATTTCAGCCCCGATGGATACCGTTACCGAGGCGGCATTGGCTATTGCGCTGGCGCAGGAGGGCGGCCTGGGGTGTATTCACAAAAATATGTCCATTGAACATCAATGCCGGGAGGTGGAAAAGGTTAAACGCTCCGCCAACGGCATAATCACCGATCCGGTAACATTGCCGCCGGATGCCACGGTTGGCCGTGCCCGACAAATTATGAAGGAACAGAATATCAGCGGGATTCCAATTGTGAACGCGTCCGACGGGGCGTTGGTGGGTATTCTTACGCGGCGGGATTTGAAGTTCATTGAAGGTGATGACAGCCATTCGGTCCGGGAACTTATGACTCGCACCAATCTGGTCACCGCCCCGCCGGGTACATCGTTGGAAAAGGCGGAAATTCTGTTGAATACCGCCCGCGTGGAAAAGCTGCTTCTGGTGGATGATCGGCGGCGGCTTTGCGGCATGATCACCATGCGTGACATTGATAAAACCCATCAATTTCCAAGGGCGTGCAAGGATGGCCGGGGACGTCTGCGCGTCGGGGCGGCGGTGGGGGTAAAGCAATTCGACCGGGTAACGGCCCTGATTGCATCAGGTGTGGATGTGCTGGTGGTGGATACCGCGCATGGCCATTCCGCCAATGTGATCGATACGGTTCGTGAGATCAAGCGTAAATTCGATATTGATGTCATCGCGGGAAATATCGCCACGGCTGAAGCGGCGAAAGACCTTATTGACGCCGGAGCCGATGGGGTAAAAGTTGGCATCGGTCCGGGCAGTATCTGCACCACGCGGATTGTCAGCGGCGTGGGGGTGCCTCAGATTACAGCGATTATGAATGTCGTGGCGGTGGCCGGACCGCTGGGTGTGCCGGTCATTGCCGATGGCGGCATACGCCACAGCGGAGATATCACCAAGGCCCTGGCTACCGGTGCCAATGCGGTGATGATGGGGTCATTGTTCGCCGGATTAGATGAAAGCCCCGGCGATCTGGTCATACATCGTGGGCGACGATTTAAGAGTTATCGCGGCATGGGTTCCATGGGAGCCATGGTGCAAGGCTCCGCGGATCGCTACGGGCAGGCGGCGGTGCGGCAGAGCAGCAAACTGGTGCCGGAAGGTGTGGAGGGCCTGGTGCATTACCGCGGGCCGCTGGGAGATTTTGTTTATCAGATGGTCGGAGGCCTGCGTGCGGGCATGGGATATTGTGGCGCAAAAACAATTGACGAATTGCAGAAGAAGGCCCGCTTTGTGCGTGTCACCCATGCCAGCATGGTGGAAAGTCACCCCCATGATATTACCATCACACGGGAAAGCCCGAACTATTACTCCGTCAACAGCGGTGCGGATGAATAGTCAGAATATTGTCACTTGAGTTCGACGCTCCAGTAGGCGTGGTCAAGGAAATGTTTCCAGGTGGCATATTTATCCGACTCCAGGCGGACATTAATAACTGGATTACGCCGTGGCTTAATCGGAGGTTTAAGCAGGTGCATGCCGGCCTGCTGGGGCGTGCGGCCACCCTTGCGGGCGTTGCAATACACACAGGCGCAGACCAGGTTTTCCCAGATGGTTTTCCCACCCAAAGAGCGCGGCACCACATGGTCCAGGGATAATTCACTGGTGGCAAATTTGCGGCGGCAATACTGACACGCCCCATGATCACGGGCGTAAATATTGCGACGATTGAGTTTGACATCCTGCCGGGGCAGACGGTCATAACCCAGCAGCCGAATAATGCGCGGCACAGCGAGTTCATAGCGCACGGTGCGGACAAAATCATGCGATTCGCGCTCAAATTGCGCTTTAAGCTGGGAAATTTCGGTCCATGATTCCATGTCGTAGGAAAAATAGTTCCCGTTCTCAACGGAAATGACTTCCGCGATATTTTTACACAGCAATGTGAAGGCGCGCCGGGCGTTGACCACGCGCATCGCCATGTAGAGGCGGTTCAGCACCAGCACGTTGCAAGAGAGGCCAGAGGGTGGATAAATTTCGGCCACGCCATAGACTCCGGTTCATCATCGTTGGTCCTCCCGGGTCGGCTTGCCGGCGGAAAAGTGACAAACCTTTCCAGCCGGCGCCTGGCGAATGAAACCGCGTTGGCGGCCCCAAGGTCAGGAGTTTCAGCCCAACGTCCCATACATTGTCATCGCAACGGGCGATATGTTCAAGCCAGTCAGACCGTCATCAGCGGATGCATGACGCATGGCGCGGCTGGGAGAGCACAATTCGGGCGCAGGTGAACGGCACGGGTGGGTGACGGTTTGCGCGGCTCGTTGAACATCAAGCGCAGGAAGTGTCACACACTCGTCATCAGCCGCCGGGCAGCGATTTATTAGCCGGTTTTCCTGATTCGGAATACTCAAAAAAGGTGCGGTAATTTTGTCGGAAGTAACCGGCGCTGTAGGTTTGGGCGGCATTCAACACAATGCCCACGAGGTTAGCCCGTACCTGTCGCAACTGCTCGCGAATACGGCCCACCGTACCACGGGTAATCATGCCGGCCCGCAATACTGCGATAACGCCATCCACGCGTGCCGCCAAATTAATTGAGTCGGCCACAAAAGTCAGCGGTGCGCCATCAAAAATAACCATGTCAAACTGGGTTTTCATCTGCGCCAGTAAATCCGGGAAGGCTCGGTGATCGGTGAGCTCTGTAGGCAACTTGGAGCGAGAACCGCAGCCCAGTACATACAGGGCGGGAACCTCCGGCGACTGGGCAATGGCCTGATCCAGCCGGGCTCGGCCGGCAAGTACATCCGCCAGGCCTATTTCAGGAACAAACGGATAAACGCTTTGCAGCGTCGGACGATAGAAGTTGGCATCCACCAATAGAACTTTCATCTCGCTGATGGCGATACTGTTGGCCAAATTGCTGGCCACGGTGCTGGCACCACCACCGGGTGAGAAACTGGCCACCAGCAGCGTTTGAATGGGGCGATCCGAGGCCGAGGCGGCCAGGCGACCACGAATCTGCCGGAAAGATTCCGCCGTCATGGAAGCCGGTGAATTTCGCACACTTATCATCGGGTTGCCGCTAAGCAATGGATCATCGGCATGATCGGGGATAAATCCAAGCAGGGGCAGTCGCATCACGCCGGTAACATCGCGTGGTGTATTCACCCGGGTGTTGGTCACTTCCACCAGATACGCCAGGCCGAAGGAAAGCAACAGGCCGAAGACCAACCCACCAATTAAGAAATGCGAAAGCTTTGGAAATGACTTTTCCTTGGGGGCAATGGCCGAGTTACGCAATTGCACCTTGGATTCGTCAATGGTGCGTTGCAGATTCATCATTGTGCTGCGATCAATAAGGTGATTCAGCAGCGCCTGATTGGTTTTGAGCGTAGCCAGCAGACTGTCATATTCCTGTACGGCTGCATCAAGATCATGAACCAGGCTCTGCTCCTGTTGCACGCGGCGCTCGGTGGAGGCAAGCATCGCTTCGGCGGACTGCATTCTAGTTTTGGCGGCCTCCTGCATTTGCAGCCGGGCCCGCACGGTAAGTTTCTGCTTTAATTGATGAATTTGTCGTTCCAGGCTGGCTTCGCGAATTTCAAGCGAAATGGTGCCGCGATACCCCGTTCCCAGCGTCTTCTGAGAAACTTGAATGGATTGTTTAAGGTCCAGCAAATTCAAATTCAATTCGCGCAAATTGGGGTCCTCGTCCACAATCTGCTGCATGTCCGGGGAAAGTCTAAGCGTGTTATTCGCCACCTGTTCTTTGATCTGCTGATAGGCGGCCTGAGCTTCCTTGGCTCGAATTTCGGCTTGAATTTCGAATGTGTTCAACGTCGCCAGTGTATTGGCGAGAACTGTGTGCTGTTCAATGAGACCGGGAACATCATGGGCGACGCGGAAGGTTTCCACGCGAGCCTCAAGGGCTTCGACCTTGGCTTGCATACTGGCTTCCGCGGCGGCAACGCTTTGTGCTTCGCGCGATAGCTGGGACCTTTCCTGATCGCGGACATAATTGAGATATACCGTGCTGACGGCGTTGACCAGATCCGCTGTTTCCTGAGGGTTATGCCAGGAAAGGCTGACCCTGAAGAGATTGGTATGGGGAATGGGTGCCACGTCCAGATCTTTTTGCAGATAATCCAGGGGATCGGAAGAATGAGCGATCAGCCAGGAACTTTTCTCTGAAGGGTTTTTTGAACTTTGCTGGAAGGCATTGGTTTGCAGGGCCGTTTGCAATACATCAGGGCTGGTAACCAAAACCACCTGACTGTTGATAAAACGGCTGACCCCGGTATCGGTTGCATAGCTGTCATTCTGACGAGACATTAAGGGGTTGGGAAGGTTCGGGCGCACTTCAAAAATGGAATACGCCGTCCAACGCGGATCATATTGGCGAAAGGCCAAAAACAGCGCGGCGCCAATAAGAATACCCAATAGCGTACCCAACAGGATCAGCCATTTATATCGCCGCAGGATGAAGCCCAGCTTCGGTCCCGTTGATAAATTATTGGGATCCGGCATTGATCCGGCTAAAGCAAGCGCGTTTGATTGCGTCATGGTATCCCTCTAAAAGGTTCAAGACGAAACTCACATACAACAGATTCAGAGCCTAGGCTCGTTAACATATCTTTATACCCGGTTTTGCGTCGCTGGCAAGCATACGAGGCAACATTCTTCAAAAACATGGCTCATAACTCAATCACAACGACATTGGACACTTATTTCTCAATGCGTTTAAGCAATTGTTCCGCACGCAATAATATCGGATCATGGGTCGTTTGGGCCAGTTTAATTCCCTCTTTGAGAATTTTCACCGCACGAACCGTATTTTTTTGCGCCACCAGCGCCCGGGCCAGATGATAATACGCGGTGGCGGGTGGATTATACCGCAGACTGCGGTCCAGCGCGGCAACCGCACCGGTCAAATCCCCGTTGAGATAGCGAACCCAGCCCAATGTATCGAGTATATCTCCATTATGGGCATATTGCCCCGATCCGGCCTGCTGGACGAGCACCGCATTACAATGTTCGGCGTACTTTTGTGCCGACGCCGGCTGGTGAAGTTTCACCGCCAGAAGATACGCCAGATTGTTGAGAATGGCCGGATCATCAGGATTGACTTTGAGAATGTCCTTATAATATTCGTGGCAGGCTTCATATTGCTTCAACTGGTAGGTTGAAAAAGCCGCTATCTCCAAAGCGGCGTGACGAACGACGGAAGTCGGATTGTCCGCCAGAGCCGCCTTGGCGGAAACCAGGGCATCCTGTGATTGATGGTCCGCGAACTGCACAATCGCTCTGGCCGATGCGAGCAGCGCGGGGTTGATATGGCTATGCTCTCCCAAGTTATCAATTGATTTTATAACTATCGCCAGTTTACCCGGCGCGCTGAAAGCGGCCTGATAAGCCGAAAGTACAGCAAAGAATTGCGACGCGTTCCCGGCTGTGAGATTCAAAGCCCTGGTAAAATCGGAGGATGCGGCAGTGAAGCTGTTGATCTTGGATTGTGCGTTCCCCCGGAGCATATAAAGCTCAACAACATTGGGCGATATCGCCAAGGCTTTGGACGCAACGTGTATAGCAGTATGAAAGTCTCCGGCCGCTTCCAGTACCTGGGCATAGACGATGGCGGCGGCTGTGCTTTGATTGGCCATGTGAAAGGCGTGTTCAGCGGAAGCCACAGCGCTATGCTTATGCCCCATCATTAGCTCATAACGCGCCCGCATCATGACCCACTGCGGGCTGGCAGGAAAGGCCTGATGGGATTGGCTGATAAGCTGGTCTAATCGGGACAGTGGATGAAGTGTTCGCAGCGTTGATGCGGCATCGCTGGTATTGGCGGGAGTTAAACTTAGAAAGCGGGTGGAGAGATCAAAAAGCAGATTTGCCAATTGTATACGGGGCAACTGATCCTGCGAAGCGGCCTTGATTATCTTATTGTATTCATAAACGGCCTCGGCATATTCACCAGCCCCGGCATAAGCCTGCGCCAATAAACTTTCGGCGGCGACATCGGTTGGCGTGGACGCAAGGAGCAGTTGCAGGTTTCCAATGGCTTTGACATATTGCGGTGTCGGCGGAGAAAGACGCAGCAATGCCATATCGTATAACGCATGGGGATCATGCGGATTGAGTGTCAGAGCTTGCGCCAGCGCCGTTTTTGCACTGTTCTTGTGGCCGGATTGCAAATAACCAAACCCCTCCAGCACCAGAGCTTCTTCATCTGAAGGATTTTTAGCCAAAATGCGTTTTTTCAGGGTGGCGATGCCTTTGGCGGCATCACCGGCGCGGATAAGGGTTTCCGCGTAGCGCAGCGTAATCGTGCGGTTATCGGGAACCGAGGCATAAAGTTTGGAATATTCTTGAAGGGCAAGTTTAAAATTTCCGGCGTTAAAGTACATATCCCCCAGGCGACGTTGCACCGTATGGCGATCTTTAGGCTGCAATTTAAGTGCGGCCTGATAAACCTGCGCGGCCTGGTTTAAGTTGCCGGTGTTCTGATAGAAATCGCCCAGCATCAGCCGCCCGGCAAAAGCAATCGTTTTATCGGAGTTTTCCGCCAGCGATGAGAAGACCTGCTGCGCGGCACCGGTTTTCTTTTCCAGAACATAAATTTCGCCCAGTTCGCGGGCCAGTTGCAGATTGGTCGGATGGCTTTTCCGCGCGGTTTGCAGCAGGGCTATGGCGCGGGCCGGATTTTTAACCCGCATATACAAAAGGGCTAATCGCGAAATATTGTTCAGGTCCGACGGATCACGTTTATAAATCGCCAGTCGCCGGGTGATCTCCGGACCGGGTTTGCCATACAAATCCGCAAATTGATAGTGCCAGTTTTCCAGTTGTGTATCCAGCGGATAATACGCCAGCCCCTGATTGACAAGGTTTCTGGCCCGCTGAATATCCGCGGGATCATTGGAAGTTAGGTAATACTGAATCAGCGCCGTGAGCGCATTGAGATCATCAGGCTTGGCCTTCAAGGCCCCCGTCAATGCGGTAACGCCATCGCGGAGGTCACCGGACGAAAGCAGCGCGATGCCATAAAACGTTTTCATGGCCGCATTGTCCGGGTGCTTTTTCAAAACCGCAGCCAGGGTCTTAACGGCGCTGGCGGAATTACCCCGGGCAATCTCCAGTTGTGCCCGTAAAAACGCGCCGTTATACCCATCGCTATTCAAGTCCGCGCCACGGCGCACCAGTTGTCCGGCCAACTTATAATTCTTTTGCGCCAGTGCCACGCGGAATTGCGCTTCGATGATGCGCGAATTGTTGGGGTGTGCCTGGGCCAGCGGAGCCAGGACGCCTTCGGCTTTTGCGGCCTCCCCGGAGGAAAGATAAAATCGGCTCAGCAGCAAACCGCGTTCGATCGGGTCCGGCAACTTTTCAATAGCGTTGAGCTGCGCCTGCGACGCGGACACGCCAGCCACTGATATCTGAGCGATATTGCTTGTTAACGGCCCCAGAGAGACTGTCGGCATCGGTGCTTTCGGATGCGACAACTGATCATTAATCAATATAAATTGCAGATTGGTGGGGGCAATTTTAATAGCCCGGGCAATCATCGCTTGCGCCTGGGTTCGCTGATGTAACCCCGCCATCGCGGCGTATACCACAGTTACCACGCGCGGATCGCCGGGAGACTGTTTGAGCCACGGAGCCATGGTCTTTTCCGCCGCGGAATACTGATGGTCCGCCAGTTCCAGCCTGGCTTTTAACTGGGCCAGAGAAAAATTGTGACTGGTATTCGTGCGTGCCAGCAACGCCGTCAATTCAGCGCGCCGATTCAGATTGGCCAGCGAAAGAGCCTCCAGATTCAATGCCGCGGAATTGGTGGGATCCTGTTTCAACACCGCCCGGGCGGTCGCCAGCGTCGCGCTGGGATTCTGCTGCACCATAAGCTGGGCGCGGGCCAGAGCCACGCTGGGCTGATTGGGCAGATATTTCTGAATTTCGTTCAAGACGGACAGGGCGGACCCGGATTGCCCGCGAATCTGGTAAATCTGGGCCAGCAATTGCTTTTCCGTCAGCCACAGCGACAGATCCTGTGGATTTCCAGGAGACAGAATACCGTCAGCTTTATTGATCCATCGCCGAGATGAATCTAAACGCCCCTGCGCAAAGCGCAACCTGGACCGCGCGACATAAACCCATGCGGATTGCGGCATACGCTGAGCCACCCACGCCAATGTATCCGACGCGCGCGCAAGATAGTTCTTCCGGATATCTGATCCGCCCGGGGCTTGGGTGGCCAATTGCAGATAGGCTCCCATGAGCATCTGATTCATGCGCAGGCTGACATTCTGATTGATTTCGGGCGTCAATCCGCCGCCCGGCGTGGGATGCGCCAAGCCCTTTTTCAGATATTCAATGGCCTGATGGGGGTGATTGGCGCGGCGGAGAAATTCCCCCGCGGCGGCGTAGGCGCTCATGTCATCGGGCTTGATGGCGACGACCTTTTTGAATATCGCCGCAATTCTGGCGGGGGCCGCTCCCCGCATAAGCAACTGTTGCGCCTGGGCCTCAAGAACCTTGGGATTATTTGGAGCCATCGCTTGTGCAGCCGCCATAATTTTATCAGCGTCATTCACATGGCCCGGTACCATACGATAAATGGCGGTCAGGGCGAGAAGTGCATCAACATTTTTGGGATGCTTTAACGCAAAGCCTTTGAGAATAGCGATACCTTTATCAGACAGTTTGGTCATTGCGGATGTGGTAATCAGGTTCTGCGCATGTTCCGCCGCGGCCTGCTGCAGATAAACCTGCGCGAGCAGGGCGTGGGGCAGGATATTATCAGGCTGGAGCTTGCACGCGATTCGCAAATCCGTCTTGGCCGCGGTAAAGCGGCGGTTGGTCAGCGCCGCCAGCCCGGATACAGAGCGCAGTCGCGCCTGGGCTCGATCCATATATGCGGTGGCATTTTTGGGATCCAGTTTAATAACATGATCCGCCTGTATTTCAATTTGCTGCCAGAGTGATGAATCATTCGCCGAGTGTACTGCATCCTGATAAAAGGCGTCCAGAAGCTTCTTGTGGGCGGTGAGCAAATTCGGATTTTGTTGAATTGCGGCATGCCAATCGCTCAGTGCTGCCCGGAAACGATCGATATTCTGGGGCGTTGTCTGGTAATTCAGATCCCCGAGTTTCACCAGAATTTTGGCCGCCTGCGGTAAGTGATCGTGCAAACTCACCACTGCGGCCTGCTGATACAGTGACCGGGCCAATTCCGTGTCATTATTTTTCAGCGCGACTTTGGCTTCCGCCACCAGCCGTGTGGGGTTGTTATTGATCTTGATCAGAACATAATAAATCCCGGCAATTGAGGCGACAATTGCGATCAGGACAACAATCAATATGATGAGAAAGCGTTTATTAACCCGTTTAGCCATGCTGATTCCTTTGTATCTCTTTCGAGAGTCCTTGTTTCACAATTCAGTTTTGCCCGGCCCCAGCGGTTCCGGCGGGCTTTTCCGCGGTTCGATTCAATCCCGGTTTATTTTTTGGAGCATTGAGCTGTTTCCAATTTGGCAGCAGCCGCTCAATGGCCGGCAGCGACGCCCGAATAAAGGACGCAATGGCCTTACGTGCCTGGGGCCGGGTGGTCAAGCCGCCCGGTCCGTCCGCTGTCACTTCGATTTTAGCATCATAGCCGTATTTGCTGGTGGTACGCCAGAACAACTCACTGACCTGCTGCGGATTGGGAACATACCGGCCATCAACCTGAAATACATAGGCCACATTCACATATCGGCCGCGATGCTGATTCATACTTAATGGAATACCGGCCTGGCTCATTTTGGGGGCATAAAACGAGAGAAACCTCATTTCCAGATTGGAATAGGTTCCATCCGCGTGCGGGACATGATCAATGGTAATGAGAGAATCATGGATGCGCTTCATGCCCACGCCGGCCCAACAGACATTGGGAACATGGGGCGTGGCGAAATCCGTGGGATAATAATTCAGGTTGACACTTACCTCGGATCCGGGCGCTCCGGCCGGCATTTTTGTGTTCACGTATGGACGCAAAAGGTAATGGTGGGTTCCAAGCACCTGCACGATTTCAGCGGACAAGCGTTGATCCACCGCCCCTTTCGGCATGACCCATTGGCCCAATGTTTTGGGCAAGCTTCGCAGGGGGGCCTGCAGGGGCGTGTGTTTTTTCCGCAGCACGACATTAAATGCGTTCGACGCGATGGTCAGCGAAACCAGGCCGCCCACCAGAATACCCAACGCCACCGCGGCGGGGAAAAATGCTTTAACTGAGACAGTGCGCGTGGTCATCCGCGGACCTCCCGGCCAAGGCGGCCAATGTCCGAACCTTCTTCGATAAAAAGATGTTCTTCAAAAAGATCGATTAATTTTGCCACGCCCAACTGCAACAGTCCGGCGGGAATCAACATCAGAAGCCCCAGGCCGGCGTGCGTGCTGCCCCGCGCCCACTCGGAACCGGCATCCGCAAATAATACGCCGGTGAGTGTCACGCGTAAGGCATTTACAAATATGGCGATGGGCAGCGCGCAAATAGCCAGTACAAGTTTCTGCCACATCGGACGATTCGTGGAATACGCCAGCGCCACGGCCAGGGCAAAAAACGCTGTGAGCATTCGGATGCCGCTGCATGCCTGAGCAACATTCAGCGACGGCCAATGATCGCCGACTTGAATGTGAATCTGCGTAGCTTCACGATAGGCGTGGATTCCAAACAGAAGAAGCATGTGCGCTCCGCCCGACGCGGCGATGTATTGCAGCGGCGTGGTAAGCTTCACATAGAGAGCTTGCGGCGGATTGATCATAAACAGGAGATAGCAAATCGGCAGCCACAGAATTTTCATCTGTTCCCAGCCCAGTATCCATAATCCCATTCCGAATAAAACCACCAACATGCTCAGATCGGAAAATTGCTCCTGACCGGTAATTCGAAACAGCACTTGGCCAAAAACTCCGAATGCCAGCAGCAGCAGCCCGATGTACGCCGGTTTTATCGGCAAATTCCGCAGCGTGTTCCATCGTAGGTAAATAAACATGGCGCTGATAACCGGAATCAGAAAACCCTGACTGAAGTTGGGATTGGTGCTCCATACGTGCACCAGTTGCTCAAAATTAATGCGATACAGCAAATAAAACACCAGACCCAGTCCGGCGGCCAACGGGAATACATATCCCGGCAAGTCTCTTTTGGGCGTTGCGGTCCCGGTGGACGTCAGATAATTATAACGCAATGGCCCCCGCGCAGCGGACGGCCCACAATCGGATGGGGCGTTAGAATTTTCCGAGGCCGACATGATTCATACTCCGATGGTGATCCATACCTAAGTCTGATGCCGCCGGCGCTCCGCGCTTTTCAAAAAATCTCCATCCGGGATGGAAATTCTCCACGTCCGATATTAAAACTTTCAGCAGGCCTCATCGGACTGCGGGCGGCAATTCAGACTACTGAATAATTGTCGGCTGAATGTAGTAGTTTCGATCATAGGTAAAGCCAAAGCCATAACTGGCGGACAATCCGTTGCGAATGATCGCCAGCGGTGCCGCAAAGAAATCTGTGCCGACATTCAACGTATCATACGGCTTTAAGAAAATATCCGGTTCCTGACCGCTGAATATCGCCTGCATATTGACTTGAATGGTGATTTCCTGATTGTGCCCGATCCGGCGGATCAACTCACAACGCCGAGGAATCGCCAGGGGGCCGAAGTTCCCCGCCGCCGCAACCGCCTGCTCCAATGTCAGTTTCTGCCCGGTCATGGAATACACGCCCGGCCGGCCAACATTGCCCATGACAAAGTAAACCGAAGGTTTGAGCGGTGGAACATTGATGACATCGCCGGAGTGAACAACGATATTGTAGCGGGGGTCGCCGGCCATTAATTTCTTAAGATTGATGCGGATAATGACTTCGCCCGGATAACCCGATGAAGCGGATTTCGTCTTGGCCGCAAACTTGAAATGCGCCGGTGTCGCAGTCGCCGCCGCACCACCGATGCGTACCCATTGGCCGTTCACGTATACAAAGCGCCCGCTGGTGGAGCCACCGTTTTGGTTCATGGCTTGATTCATCAGATTGGTATCTGCGGCGGCGGAAGAATTAGCCGGGGTCTTGCCGCTCTGTAACTGGTTGGCAATTTCATTGAGCATGTTGTTCTGAGAGCCGGAAGACCTTGGCGTTGATGTCGATGAGACACCGGATTCAGAAGCGGCCTTTTTCTCCACCCGCCGAATGACATAAAGATAATCCATGCCCGGGGTCTGGGGAACATCGCCGGCCAGCGCCAGCGCATCAAGCAGGCGGAAATCAGGAGACATAATGTTGTATGTTCCGGGATGATTGGCCGCTCCAATTACCGAGAACACCCGCCGACGCGCCTCGGTGAGGTCCACATTCACCTGCGGGCCGGGCTGATGCGGCCCGGGAGCGGCCATTTGCCCGCTTTGGATGAGCTTATGCACAATTTCCCGGCGAAGCTGCCGGGTGGTCATTCCCGCCGCATGAATCGGACCTATGAAATCAAGGGTAATGTCTCCCTGCGTATTAATCTGGCGGGTTTGTACCGATTCCTGCCCCGGTACCACCAACTCAAACACCGATATCGTCAACACATCACCGGCACCGAGTACATACGGTTTATGCACCGGAAGCAAATCCGCGGGTGTTGGCGGCGTGGAATCCGCCCACGCCCCTGGCGGCGGATCGTTGACCGCCAGTGAATCCAGAATCGGCCATGTTACAGGTTGCACGCGACCGAATGGATTGGCTTTATCGAACCGGCCAACCTCGGCCGGATTCAAAAACGAGTTGCCCAAATTGAGATATTGCAGCGGGTTGGTTTCCTGGCATCCACAAAGCCCCGCCAGCATCCCCAACACCAGGCTGGCGCTGATGCACACTTTTCTTGTTCGCTTCCCGTGCGCAATGCGTCGCACAGTCGCCTGGCGGGTTACGCCACCTGACATCACGCCAGAAGAATCAGTGTTACTACGATCCGCGATGTTCAATGTCATGCGCCAACTCTCCGAGTCAGAAAAAACATTATCTTAAACTAACTGGATGACGATCCAATTTCAAAGATTCTTACCGAACCGGTCATCCCTTGTATTAAAGTATGTGCCCAAACCCGAATAACTACAAGTCTAACGGGCGTTTCCTAAAATAGGCCGTCCCCATCACTCTGCTGCCAGCCAATATTACGAATGTTCATGCGCCCCGGCGTGTCTGTCAAGTGCTCGGATTGTCCCGCTGAAGTTCTCGGACCTGAATCCAATTGTCAGCGACAGTCGCACAAAACCTCCTGCCATGGAAAATGAACAGCCATTCGACACCGGGCTTTATTATCGGCTATCTGACCGGAATTTCACAGAAAAAAAACGATGGCTATCTGGTTTTTGTAAATCAGGCCGTTTTTTCCGGCGGTTGGAGCTGTCCGCGGACATAATCCGCTCGGGCGGACTTACGGGCCTCGCCATCTACCCGATGCCCCAGAACCCGCTGTAAATGGGCCGGTTGAACGGTCAGAAACAACCGGTTAATGGCATTGATATCCAATCCGGTGACGCGGCGCATCGCCACGCCCATTCGTAAATGTGAAAGAAAATACAACGTCTCTTCCGTTGTCAACAATCGGGCGTTGCGAAGGACACCGATAGCCCGGCCAATCTTATCATCGATCACCAACGGGCGCTCTTGTTCTAAAATTGCTCTGCTTGTCATCTCCGCTTCAATAATCTTGGGGATCACCGAATCATTAAATTCTAAAAGAATTTCCTCCTCAGAACGTCCCAGCGTCGTTTGATTGCTTATCTGATAGAAATCTCCCACCGCCTCGGTGCCCTCCCCAAATAAGCCACGAATGGCCAAATGCATCTCTTTGGCCCCCAGAAATACTTTTTCAATTTCACCGGTAATTTTGAGCGCCGGAAGATGCATCATGACGGATACTCTCATGCCCGTGCCAACATTGGTCGGGCAGGCGGTCAGATAGCCCCATCGTTCATGAAAGGCATAATCCAACTGTTGTTGAAGCAAATCATCCAGCCGATCCGCTTCGCGCCAGCATTCCCGCAATTGCACGCCCGAGCGCATGACCTGCAGCCGCACATGATCTTCTTCATTGACCATCACGCTTAAGCCCTCATCGGCGGTGATGGCGACACCCCGGCTGCCTTCACCGGAGGCCAGTTGCTTGCTGATCAGGTGGCGCTCCACCAGCATCTGCCGATCGGTTTCCTCGGTCTTATCAATTTCAATATAGAGCAGATTTGAAATGCCCGGCAAAGCGGTTAATTGTTCCCGGCATAGACGCTGCAGTTGCAGCCGCTGGGATCGGCTGGCCTTACTCATAAATGGAAATGCGGCCAGATTCCGCGCCAGCCGCACACGAGAGCTGATCACAATATCATTGTGCGGTCCCTTGGCGGAAAGCCATTCACCGGTTTGTGTCGCCAGATCATCAAAAAACATCGTGTGTACCCGCCCATATCTAGTGCCGCACCACCGCAAGGCTTTATTAAAAAAGCGTCAGACTGAATTTTCCAACAGTCTGATCTGATCCCGCAACTTTGCCGCCTGTTCATAAGATTCCGTAGCCACCGCCTTCGCCAATTCCGCCTGTAACTGCTTAATGGCCGCCATCGGCAGGGCGCGGGGGGCCACTGCGTTAAGTTCATTCGCCGGTTCACCGGTTCTCTGATTCCGGCAGCGTGTTTTTCCCGTATGGTGTGTGCCACCGTGCTGGGCTTTTTCAATTACCGAATCCAGTTTTTTCACAAAAAGGTCGTAATCTTTTTGGCATCCCAGCAACCCCGTATCCTTAAACTCCTGCCATGTCATCCCGCAATCGGGGCATTGCAGAACAGGGCCATCGGACAAATGACTGTGCGCCGCCACGAATTCATTCAGGATGTCATTGAGCGGCAGGTGATCCTGCGGGCAGTAACCGGCAGCGGCCGCACACTGATCGCAGAAATCCAGCGCTACAATTGTGCCATTGCTGATTTCTTTGATGTGTACCGTTGCCGGCTTGTTACACCGATTGCACATCATAATGACATCACCGTTCCAAAACTCTTAAGGGCTTCTTTTTCAACCATCAATCCTGATAACGTTGCGCGTTACCGCATCTCTGATCAATATCCTTCGCCTGCATTAATATTAGGTTGCAATGGCACGCAATTCAAGCCGCTTACGAAACGGGAAGGCATCCTTACGCACCCGTGGCATTCAAGAACCACTTACCTACCGCCGGTTAAATCATCCCGGAAACGCCACAATGCGTGTTCCATGACGACCGGGAATAAAGTAGTACTTGTGGCGCGAATTGAACTGCAGGCGGAGCCACAGGTGTAAGGTGGCTTGCGTGGAAAGGCTCTGGCGGCTAAGCCAATTGAAAAAATCGCGCGCGTGATCCGGATCGGATGGTAGAAAAACCTGCCCCGCCGAAAACAAAACGCCAGAATCCGATGAAAATTTTCCTTTCTTCAATTCCCCATATTTCGCTGATAACGCCATGGGATAACGTGCCACATAACGGCTCGTGGCCGCCTGCAATTGATAATCAAGAATGGTGGCACGTCGGCTTACTTGATAGGTCAAGG
>JAJYGE010000497.1 GCA_021785155.1 Planctomycetota bacterium | reverse complement strand
TTACAGAGCATCCGCAGTTTGCGTTTCCCAATTTCAGTTCCGTGCCGGAGGCCATGCATGTGTTCAGCTATGGCAATCACTATTTTTCTCCGCCGCAGTTTCGGGCGGGGCAATCCGGCACGCCGTGGCTGCTGTTCGATGACCATTTGAATGCCGCCATCATTTCACCCGCCTCCCATTTTTTAATTACCACGATGCGTGGCGATGGTATGAAACGTATTGCGGTTCGCCTGCACAGCGGTATTGCCGCCGTGCCGCGGGGCTATCGGATCAGCAGCTTGATGGTTATCACCCATGGCATCAACCCGGCCTGGGATATGTGGGGCCACGCGCTGACCGATTTAACCGGGAAAATTCGGCCCTCCAATGAAGCGGATTGGGCGTTACGCTATCTTGGATACTGGACCGATAATGGCTGCGGTTATTTTCTGCATTTTAACCCCAAGCTCGGCTACGCCGACACGCTGTTGGATGAAATCAGGTACCTTCACCTCCGGAATATTCCCACGCATTACCTGCAGTTGGATGGCTGGTGGGGAAGTGCGGATAGTGGGGTCAACCGTACCTACTTCCCCCACGGGCTTCGGGCGTTCCAGAAGCAGCTTGGAATTCCCTTGTTTACATACGGTGTCCTATACGGCAATAATGTGCGGGGAAAACAATATCAGCAGCAGTGGAACACCTGGACAACATACCTGAAGTCTCGCGGCGCCGTGGCTTACGAGACCGATTGGCTCAATGCGGTCTACAAGCAGCAGCATCTTGACAGCCACCTCCACCGCGGAAATCGGTTTTTCAACAGTATGGCCAATACGATGGCCGCTTTCCACCTGTCTGTCATGTACTGCATGGCCAAGCCTTGTGAATTCCTGCAGGCTGCCAAATATTCAAATGTTACCACTTGCCGAGTCAGCAATGACTTTCTTATCCAGCCGCGCTGGCGGGAAGTCGTCTTCACCTCGCGGCTGGCTGGCGCGTTGGGAATCTGGCCCTGGACAGATGCCTGTTTAAGTAGCAGTCACTACGGTATGCTGCTGCAAACACTTTCCGCGGGGATGGTCGGATTCGGGGATTTACGCGGCCATGAAAACCGTGCCCATATCATGCCTGCGGTACGAGCCGACGGGGTGATCGTCAAACCCGATGTTCCGCTGGTTCCCACCGGCCAAAGCTACCTCAACCAAATCGCGCATCCGCGCCGGCCCATCATCGCCCGCACGTACACGCAACAGCACGGTGTGCGGACGGTTTATGTCTTTGCTTTCAACGGCGTGGACGCCGCACCTGCGACGGCGACATCAATTCCCATGCGGATCGGCGTGCAGGGCACTACGGACGTTGGTCCCGGAGCTTACTTTATACCCACAACCCCATATTCCAAGACGCTCGCTAATTATCACCGCACCGTGAAATTTTCCCCGTCGCAGTGGGGTCTTCACGGCGTGGTGTATGTTTACAATTACTTTACCCATCAGGTGGTGAGGGTTCCCGCCGGCGGAGCGTTCACCGGGCGATTGGGCAAACAGCGGGCATCCTTTTATGTTTGTGCGCCTGCAGGTCCCAGCGGAATCGCTTTCCTGGGTGATCTGCACCAGTACGTTGGCACGGGCAAAGCCCGCATTCCTTATTTGTCCGATACCACCGACGGGCTGATAGCGACGGTGGCGTTTGCCAAAGGTGAACGGGCTATTACCCTTGGCGGATACGCGAAGTTCAAGCCGGTGGTGAAGATGCGGGGAGGCACCGCGGGTGCGGTACAGTACGCGCCGACCACAGGCGCGTGGCGTGTTACCATAATTCCCGACGCAGGCGCAAAAAACACCCGGCTCGATGGCCAGCCGGTGCGGGAGGTAAGTGTGCAGCTCTCACGGCGATAGGAGCACGACCACGTTGGGGACCTTTGCGCAGTATGAAGTGGAATATGGCGATTGATTTTCAGGACGGATATACAATCGGAGTAAATGATGATGCCTTTAACTGTACGAATAGCGATGTTGGGCCTGCCAGTGTTGGTGGTGCTGGGCGGATTAACCACCGGTTCACAAAGGGCTACTGCCGCCGGGTCGAGTCTGACGGGCGGTGCGAATCACGCCGTCAACATTCTGGCCAAAGGCCAGGCCACGCGTGGTGTTCGCATCGGGCCGTTTTATCCGGCGGCTCCGAATGGCATTGCGTTTATTGTGGAACACAAAGCCGCGTTTTTGTTGCGTGTCGGCTGGATCCAGAACGGACATCTGCAAGATGGCTATCATGCTTTCGTGGCGGATATGAAGGGGTACGGGCCTTCGGCGGCCGGTGGCTGGTACAACCGGCTGGTTTGGCGTGCCGGCACCACGCGGTTGCGACTGCGTTGGAGCCGAACCGGCAGCTCCATTATTGGACAATTAACTTCTTCCCAGCCGATACGAATCGCATTGGAAGCCACGCCGTCCTGGTCGGCGTTTCCGGTTCAATATGCCATAACGCGCCATGGCATCCGGGGCGCGGGCATGCGGGGCGGCAAAGTTGTCGCGCACTGGCGCGTGATCACCACATCCGCACCGGTGGCGGAAATTGGCGCATCGAACCATGCCTTGTTGACGAAATATATACAAAGTGGAGCGTCCAGTACCGCCCGCGCGGGAACTTATGGCGCCTTGGTATTTGATCTCAAGCCCGGCGCAAACGTTTATTTTGCCGCCGGAACCAACAGCTTGGAAAATCTTAAAAAAGCACGATCCATTATTATCAACGCCCGTCGCCGGTACGATGCGTCGCGTGTTGCCGCCCGTGGAAGCTGGGGCAATTTTCTCAAGCCGATTAACCGGAGTTTGAGTTTCGCGCGTGTCTACGGTCCGGGCACGAATATTACCGGCTATCTGGCCATGCGGGGATGGACATTGCCGGCGGCGCAGATGGTATTTGAATGGGACAGCTTCTTCGCCGCGCTGCAGGGATCCATTGCCCATCCTTATCGGAGCCGGCAAACCATTCATCTGGTACTCGCCGGACAACTCCCGGACGGCATGCTGCAAAATTATTTTGGAAATGGTGCTGGCACACCGAATCGGGCCCAGTCGCCGATCGCGGCGATGTGCGTGTGGAAACTTTATCAGCGCGACCCGGATATTGGTTTTCTGCGGCAGATTTATCCCAAGCTGGTGAAATGGCATAATTGGTGGTTCGCCACCAATCCCGTCACTGGTCTGCCATTCCGCGATGTCAATAAAGATGGCCTGCTGGAATACCGGGACGGCCCGGAAAGCATGGACGACAGCCCGATGTATGACAACGCTCGCGTAGATCCGAGAACCCAAACCATGGAGCTTGATGATGTCGGCCTGAACAGCTTATGGGCCGCGGACGCCGGTTATTTAGCGCGGATTGCGCAGACACTCGGCAAGCCCATGGCGGCAGCACATTATTTACATCAGAAAAAAGTGATGATCCGCCGCATCAACCGCTGGTTGTGGAATCCGAAGGCAGGCATGTATGAGAACCGCTTTTTCAAACCGCAGGAGGCGGACCTGCCCATCGCCTGCCGGGCATACAGTTTGGCCAACGGGAAACCCGGTATTCAGGGTCAATACTATCGCGGTACCGATTTCAACCACCTGCTGCTGACGCGTGTGGATCAGGCGGTGGATTTCAACTGGTTTTCCTTTCCCCCCGCACCGGCTTTTGGCGGGCAAATGTCACTTTCCCCCATGAGTGTGCGCTGGCGGGGATTTCTTACACCGCGTAAAACTGGCGATTATCGGCTGGTACTGAATCTTACCTATCCCTTTGTTCTACATGATCCGCCGGGATATCTGCCTTCGGTCGCGGGTGCCAGATTGTGGGTTGACGGAAAACTGCTCATTAACCATTGGAAAGTTAAACCGGTCTCGGCGCGCCGGGACCTCAGCCCGGCCATCCATCTGATGGCCAACCATCGCTACGGAATAAAACTGGAATACCACCGGCAAAGCGGCGGGGCCATGGTGCAACTTCGCTGGCGGAGAGTCGGAGAACCCAAACGCATTTTTTCCGCGCAGATTTCGCCCACCAATTTCTACCCCATGATCATCGGCGCGCCGAGCAAGGCGATGGCGGCGAAGATGTTGGCACTGCTGCAGAACCGGCATACATTTTGGGGGCGTTATGTGGTTCCCAGCATTTCCGGTGACAACCCGACATTTCAACAGCAGAGTTACTGGCGTGGAAAAATCTGGCCGCCCACCAACTATCTGCTGTTCCAGGGGCTAAAGCGTTACGCCCCGGCCAATCTGCTCAATCGCTTTGCGGCCAAAAGCGTCAACCTTTTCATGCATAATTGGCGCGCCTCCCACACCTGGCATGAGAATTACTTTTTTACCGGCCAGGGTTCGGGCGTGCCACATACAACCTGGGGGCCGCTGCTTTGCCTGATCGGATTGGAGGATATTTGCGACATCCGCCCGGATGGCAAAATTGCCCTCAACGGAACGTTGCAACTGACCGCATGGATTCATCACATCCCCATTGCCGGCCATTTTTATGATCTTCGTGTCACACCTGGATGTACGCTGCTGTTGCGACATGGAAAAACCATTTTGGTCGCTAAAAACAAGATATTAGTGGAATGCCTGCCCATGTAGGCGTTGCGTCCGTTCGGCAGCGTCCCGGTGCTCTGTCACACCTGAAAGATCGGA
>JAJYGE010000388.1 GCA_021785155.1 Planctomycetota bacterium | reverse complement strand
GCCATGTGGATGAGCCAAGACCAACGGTGGGAACGCTACTGGGCAAACCGTCCCTCACTGGGCACCCGAAGGGCCGCATAAAGTGTCACGCACCCCTCCGGGCAACCGCTGCGTTCTCGCAGTGCTACCGTATTTCAGACAACCGATTAAAATGGGGCGGCTTGGCATCGCTATAGCAGCACAATTTGCTCAAATTGCAGTCAATCTGTGCTGAAATGCGGTTTGGTGTACCGGCCACTTTGGAGCAATATGGCGAGTTTGAGACCCATTGATCTGCTGGTCATCGGAGGGTATTTTGCGCTTATCGTAACCACGGGGCTGATGATGAGCCGTCGGGCGGCGCAAGGGATGGATAGTTATTTTCTTGCGGGCCGCTCTTTGTCGTGGGTGCTGTTGGGAATTTCCGGCATGGCGCTGTGGTTTGATTTAACCGGCACCATGCTCATTACATCTTTTTTGTACATGCTTGGGCCGCGCGGGCTGTTTATTGAATTTCGCGGAGGTGCCGTGCTGGTGCTGGCGTTTATGCTGGCATTTACCGGCAAATGGCACCGCAGGTCTCAATGTCTGACGGCGGCACAATGGTATACGTTCCGCTTCGGCGAAGGGCGGGCGGCGGAACTGGTGCGTTTTCTGACCGCACTGATGGGCATTATTCTGGCTATCGGGATGCTGGCATATCTGGTGCGCGGAGCGAGTCTTTTTCTTGGCATGTTTTCCCCATTTTCACCCATTCTCACCACCGCCTTGGTCATTGCGATTGCGACGCTTTACACTATGTTTGCGGGATATTACGGCGTGGTGGTCACCAACGTGATTCATGGAACCGTGCTGATAATGGCGTGCATTGTGGTGTCATTGATCGCGTGGCACAGTATCGCCAATGTTGGAACACTGGCACACACGGCAGATTTGGTAACCGGTAATGCGCAATGGACCAATTCCGCGCCTTCGTGGCAGGTCCATACGCCACCGGGTTATGGCCCCTACCATTATCTGATTTTTATTGTGGCGTTTTATCTCCTGCGTAACGTTATCGGTGGACTCGGCAGCGGTGCCGAACAACGCTACTTTGCCGCCAAGAGTGATCGCGATTGCGGAATGCTGTCATTATTGCAGGCCATAACCCTGATGTTCCGCTGGCCAATGATGATCGGCTACGCCATTTTAGGTATTTTGCTGGTGCAGCATCTGTATCCGAATGCGACATCCGTGCACAACGCAGCGATACTGATCCGTCGCTATTTTCCCGGAACCGCACCGGCGTTTTGGCAGGACTTACTGGCGCGCATCAGCCATGATCCACAGCGTTATGCCTCTGGACTAACCGGCGGATTGCAGCATATTCTGGGAAACAATTGGCGGTCCCGATTGCCGTTAGTTGGCTATGCCGGCAGCGTTGATCCAGAACTCATTCTCCCGGCGGTGCTTAAATCCATCATGAATCCGGCGATACGGGATTTACTGCTTATTTCCATGCTCGCGACCATGATGACATCGCTGAGCGGGCAGGTCAATACCGCAACAGCACTGCTGGTAAATGACATTTATAAAAATTTTCTTCGACGATCCGCGAAAAACCGGGAACTCATTGTAACATCCTACTTGGGAACACTGATCATCGTAACTATCGGTTTTATTATGGGAATTGAGGCTGAAAGCATTAATAACCTGTGGGGGTGGATTATCATGGGACTCACCGCAGGTACATTGGGGCCGATGGTACTGCGGCTCTACTGGTGGCGCTGTAACGCCTGGGGAGTGGCGGCGGGAACCTTTGGTGGTGGCATGGCGGCAATTCTTCAGCGGTTTGCTGATCCTAACTTACTGGAATGGAAACAATTTGTTGTCATGACGGGGATTTCTTTCCTCGTTACCATTGTGGTGTCACTGCTGACCCGCCCCACTGCGGCGGCAGTTACAGAGCATTTTTATCGCGTTACCCGGCCATTCGGGCTATGGGGGCCCGTGCGGAAAATATTTTCCCCCGATCAACGCAAGGCCCTGGCCAACGAGCACCGCAATGATTTACTCACAGTACCATTTGCTCTGCTCTGGCAGGTGACGCTGTTTCTACTGCCGATGCAGTTGGTGATGAAAGCGTACGGCTCGTTTTGGCTCACGCTGCCGCTGTTTCTGGTAGGCGTTGCGGGAATGTATATTTTCTGGTGGCGCCAACTGCCCGTCGCAAATACCAGCGATGCGCTATTTCCGATGGATAATTTGGAACGCAAAACATCCGCAGATCAGGAGATGACAGATCGTTGAGCCGCTGGCTCGGCGGATTAACCGGTTGCCCTGAATTGTTTGCGATGGGCTTGCAGCCATTGCTGCCACGGGCCGGAATGCTGCGGAAATTTCTGGCCTGTTTGAATCGTTAAATCATTCCATGCGGCCTGAACAATGGCAACATTGCGATCATCAAGCGCGTTGATGAGCGTTTCGATAACCAGCCTTGTTTTGTATGGCTTTAAAGCTTCGGCGGCATAAATGCGGACTTGCGTCTGAGAGTCACTTTGCAGGCGCGTAATTAAATCCGGAATTAGAATTGGATTATTCACATAGGTTGCGGCCATGGTGGCACACAAACGCACAAACTGCGACGAATCAGTTAACCCCCTTTGCAGATCAGGTGCCACGGACGGCTGACCGGAAGTGCCCAAAGCCAGCATTGCCTGACCGCGAACCAATGGCGACGGCGAATTTTCCGCCAGACGATAGGCATCCATATATGGCTTTTCATGCCCCCATTTTTGCTTGGACATCCAGGCGATGGCCTCGCGCTGAGTGTCTGGATTATCAGTGGCAAAAAGATTACGCGACTGCGTTACAACGGAATGTCCCCCGTGCAGATGCTTCATCCAGTTTTGCACCAGCGAATTAAAATTTTGTCCGTCACTATTGCCGGAGGAACATCCGGAGAGCATCAGCAGCGACGCCATGCACGCCATGAAAATGAGGCCCGCACGCCATAAGCGAAGCAAGCCTTGAATGAAATTTGGATACTGATTCATAATTATTCCGTTGACGCCGTTTCAAGTACTTCAGGATCCACCCATACCGGTTGGGAAATAGACCTGCCAAGAAACCGATTCGCCAGACTTTCAAATCGCTGGCCCTGATCCGTGACATAACACGTCAGTGTGCCGTCTTCCGGCTCACCGGGATGCAGTGCCGCCATTGTAGTAAGCTTTTCCCGAACCACCAAGGCCGTCTGATCCGCTGAATCCACCAAGGTGGTCAAAGGTCCCATTAACCGGCTGATTGTTTTTGCATAAATGGGGTAATGCGTGCAGCCGAGTATCAAGGCCGGTGGATTCAATGATTTCAGCGGTGCCAGATATTCCGCCAGTACCGCCTGCACAACAGAGCTATCTTCCGCGCGCCCTTCTTCAATCATCGGCACCAGCAATGGACAGGCCCGCCCAACCAGATGCACCGCCGCATCCCGCCGATTTACCGCCTGCACATACGCCCGGCTGGCGATCGTCGCTTCCGTGGCCAGCAGCCCAATAGCGCAATCACCGGTGGGCCGCTGCCGCCGCGCTAGCCGCACGGCGGCTTCTGCACCGGGTTCCAACACGCCAATAACGGGCACGGAAAATTCGGTCAGCAGGTCCTGCAAGGCGGTAGCACTGACGGTATTACATGCCACGACCAACAATTTGGGATTCATCTGCATGAGAAATCGCAAGCACTGGCGTGCAAATTGCAAGACCGTACGCGGAGATTTTGTACCATAAGGCAGCCGGGCCGTATCACCAAAATAAATCAGCGATTCGGCGGGTAAATGCCGATGCAGCGCCTGTGCCACCGTTAAGCCACCGAGTCCAGAATCAAATACGCCAATGGGGCGAGTTGCTTCACTGATGCGATCTGATTGTTTTTTCACTATTTCCAAAGCCATAGGTTCCCAAGATTCCCGAAGTCGGCGGTTGTCCAAATAATCCGCCAGCCCCGCGGTTATCGGCTTCCGCGCAAGCATTGCCGGGGTTATATTAACGCCAGCAGCAAAAGATGCCCAGCTAATTGAAGTTATCCAAACGTGATTTAATTATGCGGCCTTCCACCGATGCAGCAAATTGATGCAGTCGTCGGCACTGCCGGGACTGGCATATAGATTTCCCTGTACCAGATCACAGCCTAGGCGACGTACCACAATATCCTGATCCCGGGTTTCCACCCCGCCGGCGGTAACTTGTATACCCAGGCGGTGGGTAAGATCCGTAAGCCCGGCCAGAAGATCAATATCTGGCTGGGACTGCGGCAATCCAGCAATGAATTGGCGGTCAATCTTAACGCGATTAATCATCAGTCTGCGCAGGCAAGCCAGCCCTCCGCTGCCGCCCCCAAAATCGTCGAGTGTCACTCCGACACCCATCTGTCGAATGTTTCGCAGAATCTGCTGGGCGTCGTTTTGCAGCAGCCCGGATTCAGTTATTTCCAGATCCAGGCTTTGCGGTTCCAAGCCGCTGGAAATCAGTACACTTTCAACTACTGAAATCAAATTCTGATCCGAACATTGGAATGGGGAAAGGTTGACCGCTAATCGCAGCTTTATGCCTTGTCGGCGCCAGATGGCCATTTGTTCGCCGGCATTTTGCATAAGAACCGGTCCAAGCTTGCGCATAAATCCGGTACGTTCCGCAACT
>JAJYGE010000554.1 GCA_021785155.1 Planctomycetota bacterium | reverse complement strand
CGATCAGCAGGACACGCTGCTAATATTTCCGATCCAATAATCGGTAACCAATCGCCTCGGTCACATGGGTCGGGGTGATTTTTTCTGCGCCATCCAGATCGGCGATGGTTCGCGCCAGTCGGCGGACTTTATCAAAGGCTCTGGCGCTAAGCCCCAATTCCTCCATCGCCTGCTTCATCAGCAGCATACTGGTATCATCCAGCGGACAGAAATCTTTAAGCTGCTGCGTTTTCATGCTGGCGTTGGTGGTCGTGGAGTTGGCACCAAATCTTTGAGACTGAATGGCCCGAGCCTGTTCCACCCGGCTTCGCATCACCGCAGAACTTGTGCCGACAATTTTGCTCGTTAAGTCCCGGTAAGTTACCGCCGGAACTTCCAGATGAATATCAATTCGATCCAGTAATGGGCCTGATAGTTTGCCCATGTATTTGTCCATGGCTTCCAGTTCTGTGGATTTGGCCTTACGCCGATCCAGCGTGCCTTTTCCGCTGGCGGTGGGATTCATCGCGGCTACCAGCATAAAGCGGGCGGGAAATGTTACGCTGGCATGAGCCCGGGCGATGGTGACAGAACCTGCTTCCAAAGGCTGCCGGAGCATTTCCAGAACGTGGCGCGAAAATTCCGGCAGTTCATCAAGAAATAAAACGCCATGATGCGCCAAGGACACTTCACCTGGCCGCGGAATCGTGCCGCCGCCCACCAGAGCAGGTGCACTGGCGGAATGATGCGGCATACGCACGGGGCGCGTACGCATCAGGCTGCTGCCCTTGGGCAATAAACCACAGGCGGAATAAATACGCGATGTTTCCAGGGCCTCCTGCCGGGTTAATGGCGGCAGAATCGTCGGCAACCGCTGACATAACATTGTTTTTCCCGCTCCCGGCGGACCCAGAAGCAACACATTATGCCGTCCCGCCGCCGCGATGGTTAGTGCCCGCTTGGCCATTTCCTGGCCGCGCACGTCCGCAAAATCCAGGTCGTATACATCCGGCGAAACCTGTGTATCGGCTTGATCAACCTGCTCACTGGCGAGTTCCAAGGCTCCATTGAGAAAACCAACCAGCGTGGCCAGAGAATCAATGGGGTATATTTCAATATCCGGAACCACCGCCGCTTCACGCGCATTGGCGGGCGGCACCAGCAGACCGGTATATCCGCCCACAGCCGCCAGCATGGCCATGGAAAGCGCGCCTTTAATGGGCCGCACGGATCCATCGAGTGCTAATTCGCCCGCGACCAGAAATTTCTTATGCCGATCGGAAGTGATCTGCTTACCGGCATGAAGTATGCCCAATGCAATAGGCAGCTCCAGGGCGCTACCCTCTTTTTTAATATCCGCCGGGGCAAGGTTGACCAGCAGTTGTGTATCTGGAAAACGAAATCCGCTGTTAATCATCGCGGTGCGGATACGATCCAACGCTTCTTTAACCGCGTTATCCGGAAGGCCCACGAGCAACGGTTCGCCATATTCCTTGGCGGCGATATTTACTTCCACTTCACATTTGACGGCTTCAATACCCTGCAGCACGAAGCTATGAACTTTGGCCAACATCCAATTTCTCCCGTTACGAACGAACGGTAAGGTACGGGGGCCGGGCCGAATTGCCAAGCGTCCGGGTCAAATGGTGCTCTATATTTTAGTTATCGGCACCACAAGATAAAGACGGTACGGATTACCAGACAACAACACACCATTACATATTTGACCGGGAAGTGTCTTGTCCGCTAATGTTTGGCTATGGTTTCATGGAATCCGCAACAGTATCTCAAGTTTGCTGATCAACGATCTCGGCCCTGCGCCGATCTTATCCAGCACATTAACCTGGAATCGCCCCGCGCGATTACTGATATGGGCTGCGGACCGGGCAACAGCACGGCCATGCTTGCACGACGCTGGCCCGATGCGCAAATAACCGGGCTGGACAGTTCCGCAGACATGATTGCGACAGCCCGCCGAACATACCCGCACCAGCATTGGATTGAAGCGGATATTTCAACATGGCAAGCGGCGCAGCACGTTGATCTGATTTTTTCCAATGCCGCATTACAGTGGGTGGATAATCACGCGGCGTTGCTGCCGCAGTTAATGAAAATGCTCAATCCCGCCGGAGCTTTGGCAGTGCAGATGCCGGCAAATTATCACATAGCGCCGGCCCAAACACTCATACGCGATCTCGCGGCCAGTGAGAAATGGCGTAATAAATTCCCTGCTGACATTCGCCGGTGGCATTGCCACGAGCCAGAATTTTATTACGATCTGTTAAGTACCAACGTCAGCAAGCTCGATTTATGGACCAGTGAATATCTCCATATCCTCAATGGCCCGGAAGATATTGTGGAATGGTACAAAGGTACAAGCCTGCGGCCCTATCTGGATAATATGCCTGTATCCGAACAGCCAGAGTTTATCGCAGCCTATCAGAGCCTGATTGCAGCGGCCTATCCGCCACAATCCGATGGCCGAATACTATTTCCATTCCGCCGCCTGTTTCTCATTGCGTATAGTTAGATTCCCCGCGGCTTTACGCCGCTGGCCCCAGCGTGGTTGTGGTAATTGGGCTGAACGGAAATTCGTGGATGACTTTTTTAATGGCCGCCGCGTTGACGCCTTCCAGCAGTTGTAAATCTTCTTCCAGGGTTTTGTATTCCTGATTGTAAATCCAGCGCGAGCAGATATTGCGCATGCGGCCCAGCGGCAATTCGCCCTGCAATACCGCGGCGGTGGCGATTTTGTTTTTACTGCGGGAAATTTCCTGATCGGTCAGGCCATGATCGGCGATTTTTTGTAATTCACCACGTAATATTTCCGCCACCTGCTGTGAGCGTGTGGGATCGCAGGAGGCATAGGCAAAAAAGCTGCCCGTGCCATCGTGCGGGTAAAATGAAAAGTCCGCTTCATCCGCCAATCCCGGCTCAACCAGCGCCCAGTAAAAGCGCGATCCGTCATGATCACCAATCACGTCCGAGAGCACCTGTGCGGCATAGCGCCCATCATGTTGTGCGGAAGGGCCGGGGCAAATCATGGCAACGTAATGGCGTTTAAGCTTGGAATCGGTAATATGCCTTATGCCACCCTTAATTTCCGCCACCGGATATTGCCGATGCACATCCAGATGTTTCCACTGGCCACATTTTTGCTCCGACAATCGCACCAATTCGTCAAAATCCATCTTACCGGCCACGGCCAGCACCATATTGCCGGGACCGTATCGCGCGTCAAAATAGGTTTGCATCTGATCGCGGGTTAACGCGGTGATGGATTCTTTGGTACCCAAAACCGAATGCGCCAGGGGATGATTACGGAAATGATCTTCCATAACCGCCTCATAAAGCACATGCCCCGGGCGATCCAGATACAGCGCGATCTCCTCAAGAATAACTTTCTTTTCCATATTAAAATCGTCACCGCGCAGAGCCGGGCGCATCATATCAGCCAGCAAATCCAGCGCAGCGGGCAAAAATTCCGGCAGAATATGGGCCCAGTAACAGGTGACTTCATTGCTGGTAAACGCATTGTTACGTGCGCCCATGGCATCAAACTCACGGTTTACATCCGCACTGGAACGGCGGGATGTGCCTTTGAACATCATGTGTTCCAGGAAATGTGATACCCCGTAAACTTCGCCGGATTCATCACGGGCACCGGTTTTAACCATAAATCCGATGGCCACGCTTTGCGCTTCGGGGTTTATTTCAGCCACGATATCCATGCCATTTTTTAATTGTGTGTGTTTGAATGTTACCATGTAAAAACTCTCCGGGATTTATACGGCCGGGCCGCAACGCCCAGGGGACGTCTGCCGATCCGTGCCTGCATTGTCATTAACCAATCATATCCACCGGTACCGCCAGCGGGGCCGGGCCAATGGTCACTACCGTCAATTTGCCGGCCTTATGTGACGCAAGGAACGCATTGAGGCGTTTAAGATCAACGCTTTCAATGCGGGTGCGTAATTCGTCCAAGGTCCGGGGGCGGCCATAATGATAAAAATCATGGGCAATGGCGCCGGCCCGGGCGGCAGAACTTTCACCGTTCATAATCACGCGGGCCTTCATGCCCACCTGTGCCCGGTCGAGTTCATCCTGCTGGGCACCGGAACTGAAACGCTGTAATTCATGCAAAAACGAATCCAATGTTTTTTGGGCCCGCTCCGGAACCGTGCCGGCATAACCGAGAACGGCACCGATGTGTTTGAGACTCATATATCCGGCACTGACGGCGTAACACAGGCCCTGCTTTTCCCGGATTTCAGAAAACAGCCGCGCCCCCATGCCACCGCTTAAAATATTCATCGCCAATTGCAACACAATGCTGTCAGGATCAGTTTCCGCGATAGCATCAAACGCCAGGCCGATCTGTACCTGATTGCTTGCCTGCTGTTCATGCCACACGCCACCCGCCGCCGCTCGCACCGGCTGCTGTACCGGTTCTTTTGACTGCCAAGCGCCAAAATGCTGTTCCACCATGTCCCGCACCGCCGCAAACTCCACCGCGCCCGCAACCGCGAGAATGGAACCACGGGCGGTACAGCGGCTTTGGAAATCTTTGCGTAATGCCGCGGGTGTTAACGTATTGAGATGGTCCTTTTTTCCCACCACAGGTCGGCCATACGGCTCGGCAAAGTGACGGGCCTTGATCAATAGATTGAGTTTTTGCGCAGG
>JAJYGE010000052.1 GCA_021785155.1 Planctomycetota bacterium | reverse complement strand
CGACGCAGGGTCTACACAACAAAATCACGGTCAAACAGATTTCCACGACAAATGTTTCCCGGCTCTGCATGAAGACCGCTGGCCCCCAACGCCCGCAGATACCCGTCAATGCGGGATTCCTGCGTGGGAACGCGCGTCGTATGCGCAAGAAAGACAATGCGCCGACAGCCCAATTCAATGAAATGCTTGGTCAGGGCAAAGCCCGCCTCAAAATTGTCAATTCCCACCAGATCCATGCGGCTTAGTTCTGGATAGCGGACGATGTCGCGGTCAATGAGAATCACCGGTATCCCGGCCGCCTGAAAATCCTGTATCACCGATGCCGTAGGTGATATAAACTGATCGGCCAGAATTTCCTGCGGCATCAAAAACACACCGGACACCCGGCGGTTGATAAATTCACTGGCAATAACTCGGTAGCGGCTGGACACACCAGACTCTCCCGGGTCTTCACTCCAAGAGGGGTCCTGCAGCAGAACAAACGATTTATCCATAGCAGCGCGGCGGGAAAGCTCCTTGCCGATGGTATCGGACACCGTCTCCTCCCGATGCTGACTGGCCAAACCAATGAGTATCGCACCGAATGTCAAAGACAGTCGCGGAGGTGCCGAAATAACGATTGATCCAGCCTTGCCGTTACGCCGTATGAGGTTTTCTTTCGCCAGTCGCTGAATGGCCCCGCTGGCGGTTGGGCGCGACATGCCAAATTGAGTCGCCAGTTCCCGCTCGGTTGGAATCCGATCATTGATCCTGAATTTGCCGGTCTCAATGCCCCGTCGAATAAATTCATAAAGTTGATTAGCTTTCTTGGATGGTCGCACAAGTTCACCCGGAAATCCGATCGCAATACAACCAGCTACAAAAGAGAGGTTATTCCATAGTTAATCGATTGGCAACCGTCGGCACATTCACATCGGATTTTCCATTGCTGAGTTGGTGTATATTTAATACTGCGGCTTCGCCGACACGGGTAGTTTTTAAGCCGCCCATTTCCTGTGCGGTATTGCCTGATTAGAGGATCACCGGGTTACGCATTCCCTAAATCCCACGACACTTCCAAGGTTGACCCCATTGTCATACGCAATGGACGTGTAAAGCTGATCACCATGCGATTATTGGCAACTTTTCCAGCGGCTTCAAAGGGTACGCCATTATAAGTGACGCGAAGGCGCTTGGTTGGATTAGTTCCTTCCGCTGGAGTCATACCAATTGTAAATTCGGACAGCGCCAGCTTTCCGGCTTGATGCAATACACGATGAATGCGCCGCCCGCCGGAAGTAATGGCAAAATATTCACCCCAGCCAGCGGCGGTACAAAACAGTGAGCGGTGATTTTCCGGGGATATCCGGGGTGTAAAGCCCAGGGACCGGCGGATGGCATCCCAGCGAAAACCCTGCAGGGCCAGCAGCACCGTCCAGACGCTTAGCGGCCGAAAATAATGTTCGCCACACTCAATATGATCCCACGGCGCTCGGCGATGAACATATCGATTGTACACGTCCGTAGTCACGGTAATGGCAAGATCTGTCCGGCCCAGGGAGGCCAGGGAGGAGGAAAACATATATTCAATACCAGTCCATGGCCCGTTCCACTGCCCTTCGCCTTCCGGCGTTCCGCCGTGGGGCCAGAATCCGTTGATGTAGGCAATGCCGTCATCGGGATTTACATACCACATGCCGGGGCGGGTTTTTTGGCGGCAATAATAAAAAGCCGCTTCGTTATGCAGTTTAACATGGTCACGGGGGAGAATATCGCCCAGATCACACAGATCGGCAAACCACTGTCCGACCGTTCCGGCTAATAAAATGCCGGTGTTCTGCGTACCGGCGTTGATGTCGCGGGCCATCTGGTAGTAATGACCATTCCACAATTCGCTTTCAAAGCTCTTTTTGCCTTTTTCCAGCCAGAGACTGTAGTCCGCCTCGGTTTTGCTGTCGCCCAATATCCGCGCCATGCGAATGCCTGCCGCCAGCCCTGCCAGCCAGATGCTCGAAACATAAGAAGTTGTGCCGTTCATGGGCCAGCCGTCGAATGTGCTGTCCGGACCATGATCGTCGGGCAGAAAATCTTTATCTTTATCTGTACGCTGGTCATAGGCCATGGCCTTGGTAATCACGGGCCACATCTCACGCAGATACGCATGGTCCCCCGACCAGAGATAATCCCGATAGACCATCAGGGCAAATGCGGGCATAAGATCAATTTTGTACCAGGCATCCGGATGCTCAAACGTACCGGGAAAAAAGTGGGGCATCTCGCCATCAGGCTTTTGATGGCGTGCCGTAAGCCGCATGGAGGTCTTTTGCTGATGCGGAAACAGAAGTGAAATGGGATGAGATCCATAAAACGCCACATCCAGCGTCTGCAAGCCACAACAGCCCATACCTTCCCAGACCGCAAACGTGCCATCCTTAACCCACCATGTTTCCTTATTGAGCGTGGTAAGCTGCGCGTTAATGGCGTCTTTGATTTTCGGGGGCATACTGCTGTTATAAAGGGCGTTCTGGAAAGCCGCAGTTCGATTAAAGAGTTCTTCATGGCGGTGGGCCATTTCCCTGACGACCTCCAGAGAGTTACGAAACCATCGACTATAGATATGTCCAAGAAAGTTGGAATTTCCGGAATAGTCGTATTGGTTGGGAAAATGCCACGCCAGAACAAACGTCGCTTTTTTTGTTTCACCGGGTTCCAAGTCGATGGCGAAGGCCAAGGCGGTATTGCGCGTATTTCCTGGTGCCACGTCCTGTTCCAGTAAGGTGCCATGACTTTCAAATTCAGACCAGAACTTGCCTGCATCACGCCACTGGACGGCAGCGTGTGCATCAGAGGAAAGGGCGGCCAATGTCATATCACCATTGGAGGCGTCAAAAGGATCCACGCCATATCCCGGTGTGAAGCTGGCATGGGCAAGGTGGGCCAGTAATCCAGCGTAAAACAAGGGAATTTGCGTCCATTGCTTCGGTGGCCAGCCACCACTGACCGAAGTAGCCCAGACCGCAGTGCGGCCCGCGCCATACTGTCCAGTTATTAACAAAGGATCCCCGTCATCGGTCTTCAGCAGCACCTCCCCACCGGGTTTAACCGCAGCAATACGATTGTAGCCGCCAATGGTTTCAGTCTGCGGCTCGCCAAGAACGAAATCAGCCTTTTCCGCGACGACTATGGATGTCGATTGGTTGACGGTATCCACCGAGTCACAAAATTTCACCGGAAGCGCCTGCTCAATGGGCGTGGCGTTGAGATGGCCCCATCGCGTGCTGCTGTTGCCGTAAAAAGTATCCCATCCGCCGGTTACCAATAAGCCCATACCTTGATGTACAGCGTCACGAATGATTGTCATATTGGCATGGCCAAGGGTGGCACTGGCATGAGGAATCTCGCCCAGCCAGATTACATCATAATGTTTGACCAATTCGTCGGCAGTCGAAAACGGGAGCGTGACCGGACCGTTATTGACATCCACGCTGGTGTCAAGCGTCATATTTTTAGCACTGTTGAGTACTTCCCGCACCCGCGACGGCATAGATTCCAACAGCACCAATACCCGCACTGGTTTACTAACCACTGATCGCTGCGCGTCGGCGCGTGCGGACATGTGAATGGCGGTCATGGCCGCAGACCGCTCCAGGCGATTTTGCGTGCCGGTCCAACCGTTATTCAAGGCCACGGCATTGCGAATAGAGCCTAAAAGAATGGCGTGTACCGCGTTGGCAGTATGATTGGTAAGCTCAAAAGTAAAAACAGCGGCGGGCACGCCGGATTCACGCGGCTGATGCGGGATCAATGGAGACCAAGCCGTCAGCGACACCTTCACGGGAAGGGCCGGTTCATCATAGCGAAGGCGCGCAATCGGCGCGCGCCCTTCATAGGTGATATTTTTAACCCCCTGGCCCGGATTGGAGGAATGGCGAATTGTTTCCAACCGCCGGGTTACGGCGGACTTGCCTGTTTCGTTGGCCCGAATGGCAAAAAACGTATCGGGTAGAACCAGTCGCTGGCCCCAGTTATTAAAAATCTGCCATTCGTACATGCCGCCGTCGGCCCGAATTTCAAAGGTGCCGGCCCCCATGCCACCCAGCGGTATTCCCGATGCCATGGGCGGATGAAATACGATGATCCTGCCATCCGGACCACGCAGTGGCACGCCAATTTCCTCGGCATAGGCCTGTGAGGTAGCGCTCATGACCGGCGCGAGCGTCGTGGCCACAGACGCGGCCGTCAATACTTTAAGAAAAGTGCGTCGCGAAATTCCAGCGTCAACTGGACCGGATTCTGAATTTGGCATAATAGGCTTTGCCCGCTGTAAGAGGTAATTGTGTACTGCCTTCCGTTGTTTCGGCATTGCGTTCGACAGCCGTGTCGGTTACGGCATGACTTTGGTTTGCATGGGGTTCCAGCCGACATACCATTCCAAAGTCCACAGATCGCCGTCATGAACATGTTCCACATGCCCATCCGCGAACGCCACGTTGATACCATTTTGATGGCGATTAAAGCAATATTGCCACATCTGGCCCGGGGTATTACGGTCCGCGATGGAGCCGCCGGTCAGATCAATCGGAACCGCATCGGTGGGATGAGGAAGAGGAATAAAGAAGAGAGAATCGGCAAACAACGGAGCGTGGGCGTCGGGAATGGATTGACTATTGGGCCAGAAATAAGATTG
>JAJYGE010000343.1 GCA_021785155.1 Planctomycetota bacterium | reverse complement strand
AAGCCCACGGCCCCTTGGCCCCCGCCCGTAGGGTTGGCCTGAAACCGGCCATCTGCGGCGTCGCGTCGGCTCAAGGGGTTTACGAACCCGGTTCTCGCTGCCGAGGGCAGCAGCTTGCACGCGTCCATCCGTTTACCCCCGCCTCCTTGTCTCTTTGTAGAATTCCCTCGTCGTGTATCCGTGTTATCGATCTCCGTGGTGCGGTTGGATAGTGGCAATATTGCGGGTTTTATTTTTACGCCGTATAACTATTTGTGCGGTTTGCATTTTGGGGGTGCCAAATAAAGGGATATCCATGCTTTTCAGGTTGAAATTGTGTTTTGTCGCGGCGGGATTGTTGGCTTTCACCATGGCTTGCAACGCGCACGCGTCAGCGAGCATTTTTCCCGCTGCCGTCGGCAGTCAATGGCGTTATCAGGTTTCCAACGGCACGCGATACAGCGATAAAATTATCGGAGCCTCGGGGCGTGGCATTACGGCGGTATATCACGGTGCTGCGAGCTACAAAATACACTGGGTAAAAAGTACCAGGGGCTGGGCCACACCTGATTTTCGGGCGGTTGGAGCGGTGCAGCCGATGGGAGAGTCTTTCAAAACACATGTGACCGGATCAGGTGGCGTTGTGGTGCCGCGCACGGGCTTGTGGAAGCGGGGCCACCGGTGGACCTTCTGGTATGCCATGCGTACCACCGGTTCCACCGGCCCGATGACCTTTACGCAAACCGGCAAAATCACCGTACACAACAAAATTACCGGCCTGAAAACGGTACATGTTCCAGCCGGAAACTTTCATTGTTTTATGGTGCGATCTGTGGTAATTTTCACCGGTACGGAAGCGGTTGCGGGCGAAACGATTCCCCTGCATGTGACAACCGCCGAAACGCAATATTACGCTTTGGGCGTTGGCCTGATCAAACGCACCGACGGCAAAACCACAACCGTGCTGACAACATTTATGCCCGGCAAATAAGGGCCATGAACGGATGAAAAAAGAGGGTGTTGTTTGTTCGGATTCGGAAACAACAATTGGCTGCCATGGGCGCTTCTGGAAGATGAAGACCGCCGGAACCGCGCCGCAAGTCGCAAGGCCGAACGCAATGCAAAACCTGCAGGCCCATACACCGGTTATGTTCCAATACGCATCCGATTCCAGCGCTGGCGTGATCGCAAGTTATGCCAGAAGATATACAAACAATTGCGCGAAGCCGATAAGAAGCCCAAATAATTTCATGAATGTTCTGGATGTCGCAGCGGAGGTACACGGCCGCTTTGGCCGGTTGGCGGAACCAGGTTGCCACCACGCGAGACATTGTGGGAAGCCCTAATTTTCAGGCGTGACAGAGCACCAGCACTGATCTTTACCTTAAAACCGTCGTTGAAACCCCCTTCGTCACGGCCAACCGCATGGCGTTGACTTCCGCGAGCATCCAGTTCTGATAGCTGTAGCCCGTGGGCATGGTTTCATAAACGCCGACCACCGGAATGTGCGATTTCTCCGCCAGGTGCAGGAATGAAGCGGTCAGTGGATCGGTTACCTGTTGGTTATAGACAAATACCTTGACTTTGTGCTTGCGAAACAGTTGATTCTCAATGCTGACATCCTGCGGTGCCGGATCGGTGCCATTCATGATAGCCGCCTGCAAATTCCACGGCGTTTTAATGATGCACCCGGCCGCCTGCAACATATAATCGCCCACCGGCTCTGTAACGGCCACCGGTGTTCCGCCAAATTCGTCATTGAACCGGGTGATGGCCGCGTACCAGGGTTTTAGTGAGGCATCAAATGTCTTCACATTGTTACGGAAATACTGCTGATGGGCGGGGTCCAGTTTGCTTAGCGATTCCGCGATGGCCCGGGCAACATTCGGCATGGTCAGCGGCTTGTACCACAGGTGCGGGTTGGGAGTATTGTCCGGCAGCCCCAGCAAGTCTTGCACGTTAATAACCTGGCGCTGCGCCTGCGGTGCAGCCGCCAGAATCTTTTTGACCCAACTGTCGTAACCCACGCCATTTCGCACGACCAGTTGCGATTGTGCGACCGCAACAGCCACTGACGGACTGGCCTCAAATACATGAGGATCGGTATTCGGATCGCTCTCAATGGAGCTGACGGTCACATATTTTCCGCCAATCTGTTCGATGACACTGGCATATTCATTTTCCACGCCAACGGCCCGGATTTTGGCATGGACAGCGCCCACCATGCCCAATGCGGCCACCGCGGTTGCGGCCAAAATGGCAATAGATTGGCGAATACGGGACAACAAGCCGTTGAAACCGGCACGATAGATCGATACACACATGGTGTGATCTCCTTTTGGGCTGCACATCAGTAACCGGCCAGACATATTTTACGGCGGATACGCACACGCGTTCGCCGGGCGGGGGTTATCGACGCCAGCACAATAAAGAGTTATACAACGTAATACGATTTGTGTCAAGCCAATATTATACTTTGTTATACGCACATGTTTTACGGCGGGTACCGGCCGGCTGAGGCCGGCGCGCCGCGATATGACCGCGATCAGACCGAGGTAATAACTCTTTCGCCAGGCGATTGGCCCCCTCTATTACCTATGCGAAATGCCACGCCCGAATCAAGGCGGATGGTATCCGGATGCTAAATAATTCATAATATATTATGAGTTATTGTACATTTATTGCTGTAACTATTCATATTTGACGTGTAATGTTATTAGACTCTGAGTATAATGGTGGCATGTTTGATTCCCCGCTGTTGTCATCTAAGACTTCCTCGCAAGTTGCCATGGATATGGCAGCCAGGGTTCGCGCATTGCGCCTCCAGCAGCAATGGACGCGGCGAACCTTGGCCGCTCGTTCGGGGGTCTCGTTGGGATCTCTGGAGCGTTTTGAGCGCACTGGCAAAATATCCCTGCAAAGCCTGTTGAAAATTGCGCACGCATTGGCGAGCCTTCACGAATTTGAAACCCTGTTGCAACCAGCACCGGCGGCAAGTATCGAAGAACTCGAAAGACGCCAACAGCCGCAGCGGAAGCGGGGAAGGATATGAAAAGGCTTAACGTTCATTTTACGCGCGGCGGCCTGGCGGAGGAACCCATCTTGGCGGACCTGTTCGTCGGTCAACTGGCGCAACAGGGGAGAAGCGTTTATTTTGAATACAGTCCAGATTTTTTGAAAACCGGTTTGAATCTATCCCCCTTTCGGCTTCCCTTTCAGGGCGGCGTCTACACACATTCCGATGTCCAATTCGGACCCTTGCCGGGGCTTTTCGATGATTCCCTTCCGGATGGATGGGGGCGTTTACTGATGGATCGCCATTTTGCCGCGCTGGGCCTGAATCCGGAAAGTCTTAGCCCGCTTGACCGCCTGAGCTGGCTGGGAACCGGCACCATGGGAGCGTTAACGTATCATCCGCCTTCGGAACGAGAAGATTCGATGGATGCCGTTTTTAACCTGCATGATCTTGCCCGGCAGGCGAAGCTTGTGCTTTCAGGGGATGCACAGGACGTCCTGCCGCCATTGCTTCGCGCCGGGGGATCGCCTGGTGGCGCGCGGCCGAAGGTGCTGGTGGGCGTACGGAGGAACCAATTAATTTCCGGCGAAGGTGATCTGCCTGAAGGCTTTGAGCATTGGATCGTAAAATTTTCCGGTCAGCTCGACCACGCCGACGCGGGGATGGTGGAATACGCTTATATGCGGATGGCGGCGGCGGCGGGCCTGATCGTACCGCCGGTGCGATTATTCACAACCGCCGGGGGGAAGGGAAAGATGGAACATTTTTTCGGGGTTCAGCGATTTGATCGGCAAGGCAATCGTCGCTTTCATGCCCACACCTTCGGCAATTTGATTCAATCCAATTTCCGAATCCCCTCCTGTGATTATGCACAGTTGTTGCAGACCGTCAGGGTACTTACACGCCACCATGGGGACGTATTGGCAACTTTCCGGCAGATGGTGTTCAACATCCTGGCTCATAATCGGGATGATCACGTCAAAAACTTTGCGTTCCTGTTTGATGATGTGAATCTGCAATGGCATTTGTCGCCGGCCTATGACGTGTCATGGTCAGCAGGTACGGGTGGCGAGCACACCATGACGATAGCGGGAGAAGGAAAATCTCCCACAAAGAGCCACATCCAGACACTGGCACAACGGGCGGACATTTCCCATCGCGAGGTGGCTGAAATCATCGAGCAGGCGCAAGCCGCAATCAGGCGTTGGCCACAATGGGCCGATCAAGCCGGCGTTACGCGCAGACGGGCTAAGGAGATCGCGGCTACTTTTCCGAAACTCCGCTGAATCGCGTATTGCGAAAATGCTCCGATAAGCGATGTTTCCTGCCCGGCAGAAAAAGGGAACAAGCCTGAGTAAAACCGTCATCGCGCTGCGACGGCAGGAACGGTATTAAACCATGGCCTACCTTGATACTTGCGTGCTTGCCGCGTGCCACCGCCCAGAGCCACTTAGCGATGCGGTCGATGTTGTGCTTGGCGATATTTCAGCGGCACAACATTTGCTTTATACATGCAATATGATAATCTGATTTTATGAAAGACACGACCATAAGGAACGGGCCCGAAATAACTTCCCGATTTAAGGGGAGCCAGGGATGGCCCGGTAGTTCCATTGGGGCAGGAATGAATCGAAACGGATTTTCATATCGCGTTTGAATTCCTTGGTGCATTGGC
>JAJYGE010000065.1 GCA_021785155.1 Planctomycetota bacterium | reverse complement strand
ACACAGGCTTCTAGATTATAGATTCCTCGTTGCTCGTTGATCGTCGCCTCATTAGCAGTGCCGTTGTGTCGTTGTGGTAAAACATCCCTGTCCTCGAGGCAATCCATATTTGCTCCCTGTTGAGGCTGGAAGCCGAAATCTCCCGACATATCGGGACAGGCCTTTTGCCGCAGGAGCCGGCTAATCGGGGCTCAACTCGCTCCTGCTCGCCTGTTCTGCGGCGGCGACCGCCGCCCTACTGACTAAATCTGCAATTACTGAACAATACTGTAAAAGGCCTTCCGCGCTGCTCAAAGTTGACATTCCAGTGATCTTAGGCGATTGTATCCACTTAGCATGTTTTAGTTTCTTTTCAGGGCGGTGGAAGATGGTACGACTTGTCGGCACTTTTCGGCACTTTCGGCGATTCGCGTTTTTTACATCCGTGCTCGTGGGCTTGTGGATTGTGGCCAATGCCGCGGGCGGTCAGGGGAACAATCCGCCCCGGCAGAGCGTCCCGCACGGCGTCGCCACCCTATTCAAGCCTTTCGGGTTTTTATCATCCACGCATTTTTCCAGCTACGAGCGAATCGCTTTATTTGCGGTCGCGGGAATTGCCATTCTGGCCTTGTTGTACGCGGGCTATCTGATGGGTTTTGTATTCCGCGCTGATCGTGGCACTGCGCGAATGCAGGATATCGCCTTGGCGATCCGTGAAGGGTCCAAGGCCTATTTGAGCCGACAGCGTAACACGCTTTTGCCGATTATCGGGATCATTGCCGCGCTTTTGCTGATAACCGCAAACTGGCATTCGCGGCTGGGTGCAAGTCTGCCGATTGGCCGGGCGTTGGCATTTGTGTGCGGCGCGTTATTTTCCCTGACGGTGGGAACCGTCGGCATGTTGCTGGCTACGCGCGGAAACTTAAGCGTAGCTGCCGCCGCCGCCAATGAAGGATTCGGAAAAGCTCTGCGGCTGGGGTATCGCACCGGCACGGTGACGGGCATTCTCATTGATGGTCTGGGATTGCTGGGAGCGACGTTTATTTTTATGTATTACGGAGATAACGCGCCCGATGTGCTGCTGGGTTTTGCATTCGGCGGCACGCTTATTGCGCTGTTTATGCGCGTTGGCGGGGGTATTTATACCAAGGCCGCCGATGTGGGGGCGGATCTGGTCGGGAAAATTGAAAAAGACATTCCGGAAGATGATCCGCGCAATGCCGCGACGATTGCGGATAATGTCGGTGACAATGTCGGTGATTGCGCCGGGATGGCGGCTGATATTTTTGAAAGTTATGAAGTTACGCTCGTGGCGGCGATGATTCTGGGCTGGGCGAGCTTCGGCCACAAGGGCGTGCTATTTCCGTTATTGGCCCAGGCCATTGGCGTAGTGTCGGATATTATTTCCACCTCAAGCGTCCGCGCCCCGGCCAAGGGTGGGGTCAAGGAGGCTATGCAGTCCTTGAACTTCGGCTTCCGATTCGGTGCGATCTTATGCACGATCGGGTTTTGTGTACTGGGCTTTTTTTATCTGCGATTCAATGGCGCGGCATTTTCCGCGAATCATGCGTTGGCCGCCATTGAAACACATACGCCGGGATGGGCGTCTATGGGCGTTGTGGGGTTGGATATGCGACCGGCGGTGGCGGCCATTGTGGGGTTGATTCTTGCGGTGCTATTGAGTTTAAGCACAGAGTTTTTTACCGGCACTGAGCACGGGCCGGTGCGCGGCCTGGTGCGGGCGTGTGCCACCGGTCATGCAACGAACATTATTCAAGGCCTGGCCACGGGGTTGGAAAGCAGCGTGATGGCGATTGTAATTATTGCCGGGAGCATTCTGGCGAGTGTATTAATTTTTTCGCATACCAATCCGATTTTTGTCGCCTATGGCGTGGCGATGTGCGGCATTGGTATGTTAAGCCTGACGGGTAATACCATCAGTATGGATGTGTTCGGCCCGGTTGCGGACAACGCCAACGGCATCGGTGAAATGGGCTATGATCGTCAGGAGATGGGAGAGCAAAAGTATCTGGCGGCCCGGGAAGTGTTGTCCGATTTGGATTCCACCGGCAACACCACCAAAGCCATTACCAAAGGCATCGCCATTGGCAGCGCGGTGATCGCCTCGGTAAGTCTGTTCGCATCGTTTATTACCATTATCGGTTCTGGTGGCCGCTCCGATCATGCCCACTTGAGTCAGGCCGTGTATCGCGGCGTGTCGGGAATATTGAATTTATCTGATCCGCTGTTATTTATTGGGTTGCTCATTGGCGGAGCCGTCCCATTTTTATTCAGCGCCATGACCATTCGAGCGGTGGGGCGGGCGGCATTTTTAATAGTCCAAACCTGTCGAGAGCAATTCCGTGATAAGGAAATCTGGGCGGGCACAAAAAAACCTGATTATGCCAAGGTGGTCAATATCTGCACACTTGAAGCGCAAAGAGAATTAATTGGTCCGGGCATTCTGGCGGTATTGACGCCGGTGCTGGTGGGATTTTCTCTCGGCGTCATGGCGTTGGCGGGTTTTTTGGCCGGGGCCATACTTTCCGGGCAACTTCTGGCCGTGTTCATGGCCAACGCCGGCGGGGCTTGGGACAACGCCAAAAAAGTGGTGGAATGTGAACCACGCGATCTGGAAAAGCAGACCGGCAAAGGATCGGAACGGCATAAAGCCAGCGTTACCGGGGATACCGTTGGCGATCCGCTGAAGGACACAGCGGGTCCGGCCATCAATCCATTGATTAAAGTGATGAATATGGTATCGCTTTTAATTATCCCGCTGGTGTTGCCATTTGATCGCGGATTGGTGCATCAGATCACGTCCACGGTGCCCGGTTTTGCGGGTGTGCAAATGTCGTATCAGACATGGATTCCCTGGATGGTCAGTGCGGTATGTGCCTTGGCGCTGGGTTGGGCCATATACCGTTCCCGGCACGAAACCCCCGATGAGTGAAGGCATTGCATTTTCGCTTATACTTCGATTTTTATCAGCGGCGGCGTGGCTTTGATTAATTGCCATGCTGCGGCGGATATGGCATGGAGATTAAGATGAAACGCACCGTGGGTTCCCGAAAAAAACATGTTCTTATGGTTCTGGCCGCACTGGCGCTTGCGGCTGTTACAGGTATATGTCAAGCCGGCGAAACGCAGTATCTCGCGCAGGATGCCTGGATTCCCGGAGATAATGTGGAGTCTTTGAACCAGGGATTTATAGAAAATAAATCATGGGTGAGAAATGATTCCTCGCCCGCGCAGATCAGTATGCTGGATTTTTCCGGTCGGTTGCGGCTTGCGGACACGGGACGGTACAGCCCGACGGTGGCGTATGATTCAACGTATATTGGCTTGGGTACCAGCAGCGCGTTGTTGCCGCGACAGCTAAATGATGAAGCGATGTCATTGGGAATTCCGATCGGGCAATTTGGTGCATGGGGTGTGGGCATTGCGCTTGGCGCTGGGTATGCGGGCAACAGTCCGTTTAATGACCCGAGCGCTATTTACGGTATGGCGCGCATTACGGTACAGCACAAGTTATGGAAGCATACTGAACTGGATATGGCCTTGGATTACAGCGGTAATCGGCAATTTATGCCCGATGTTCCGTTGCCGTCAGTGGAAGTGAAACATGACCAAAAAGCTCTGGATTGGACCGTTGGCTTTCCTTACGAGGCCATGCGCTGGAACGTGCTGCCCCGCTTGTGGTTGAATGTGAATTATTTTCCGATCGATTCCGGCACGGCGGCGGCGGATTATTCCATCTTGCGATGGCTGGTGGCGTATGCCGAATTTGACAGTGATTCCTGGGCGTTTCATGTGAGTTCGTATCAATCGGATCAACGGTTGTTCTTTACGCAGTGCCGGGTGCAGACGGGGTTCAAACTTTTTTCCATGCATCATGATTTGAGCGTTGATATTGGAGGCGGTTACGCATTTAACCAGGCCTTTAGCCAGGGATTTGATGTCCGTAACGAACTACCCGTGGCCCAAATTGCCAACGCGGCGTATGTCATGGTAAGCCTGAATGCATCATTCTGACGAATCAAGTGGTCGGCATTGGGCGCCCAGTCCAGTAGTTGTGGTAGGCAACGGCGGTTTTGTTGTGATGGCGTTCAAGAACTCCATGAAAAGATCGGCAACGCGCGACAATCGCTATAAACCAGCACCCAGCGCGGTTGCTCCGCGAACAGGTAAGTCGTAATACGTGAGCCCGAGAGCTGGGAGATTATATTTCTTCCGCCAATATACCTGATAGCTGTTGTGACACTTCGCCGATTTGTTCCGCGGTAAGATGTGGATTCAAGACTACTACCGCGATTCCACCGCGTTGGGTCATGTTCCACGCTTCGGGCGGGGGGGTAAGGTGGGCGAATTTTGTCCGCAATTCTTCGGGCATGGCGGAAGTGCCTTCGTATTTGAGCAAGCGCTTGCGCATTAATAATAATGCCAGGACAAAACGGAATTGCAGATCCATGATCTGCTCACGATCCGCAAGGCGGTTAAACAGGTCCAGGAGAACCGAGTCATCCACAAACGTTTTGGCTTTTTTGTGGGATTCCGGCACCACGGTTTTCCAAAAGGAAAACATTTCAACCGGGGATGTCGGACGTTTACCGGTGTTCCAGCATTCGGGGCAGAAGTTCATACGTTGCCAGGGGCTGCCAGGCGTTTTTGATTCGCCTGGCACCGGCGGTAA
>JAJYGE010000539.1 GCA_021785155.1 Planctomycetota bacterium | reverse complement strand
TCCCGTGGCCCATGTGATCAATAGGCTTTCATGGCAGTCACAGGTGGTGCTGTCCATTGGGGCAGGCATTTATGAGGAACTGCTATTTCGCCTGGTCCTGATCACGGTATTAAATATGATCCTGGTGGATTTGTTCGGCATGTCCGTGGCCAAGGCCATTCCGGTCATTATCATTTCCTCGGCGGTTATGTTTTCTCTTTATCATTTTCTCGGTAATGAGCAGCCGACATGGGGAGCTTTTATCATCCGGACGATTGCGGGTATTTACTTTGCGGGCATATTTATATTCCGCGGCTTCGGCATAGATGTTGCCACGCACGCGGGCTATGACCTGATGGTCGTGGGGCTGGATATTATGTCGCATCACCATGGGTGAAGCCACGAACATGTGACATCCACCAATGCTGCCAGGCCGGCAATTTTTCCGGACGGACTTCGCAATTCCGCAACGTAGTGCCCTGTCACGCGTAAATATCAGCGGCGAGATTGCGGCAGGCATCGTCCCTGATGCCATTATATGGCTGAAAAGCTACGCCAACGGCACGAAGGACCGCGCCTGCTACAAATGGTCCGCCGGAAGCTGCGTTGCGTATAGATTCTGCGCTTAATGAACTTCGGGGTCCATCACCCTGTACGGCCGCCAAACGGCCACGGGTTTCCACCCCGCAGCGTCCCGCCTGGCTCTACTTGGACGGGCGCAACACTGTTGGTATGATACCCTCGGAATTGGCGATGTCGGTAACCCGACGCATAGGATTCATCGCTATTCCACACCGGTTGCCGCCGTAGCTCAGTTGGTAGAGCGAAGCTTTCGTAAAGCTTAGGTCCTGGGTTCGAGTCCCAGCGGTGGCTTTGTTGGAATTGCCACACGCCAATCATGGATGATGACCGAGTAGTGCCCTGTCACAACATAATTTTGGCGTAGGCGAGGAAACCTGACGATTGTGGGCGTGTCCGTTGAGAGGCAGCCATCCTAAAATGTTGCTGTGATAGCGCACTGGTCTGCGGCGGGTCGAAAGATTCCGAGAATGCGCGTTGACCGCGGGGGGGGCTTGACATCCTGAATCAGCGTCCTACTATTTCCTGCATTGAGAAAATGCGGAAGATGAAAATACTTATTGCCATACCGGTATTCAATGAAGAACGTTACCTGCTCAAGGTGCTTAAGGAAATTCGTCTGCACACCAATGGGGATATTCTGGTTATTGACGATGGCTCCACCGATGCCACACCCGGGATTCTTCATCTGATTCGCGATATATCGGTACTTCGGCATGGCCAAAACATGGGTTATGGCCAGAGCCTTATTGACGCATTTGATTATGCGGCGCGCTATGGTTATGACTGGGTTATCACCATGGACTGCGATGAACAGCATGAACCTGCCGCGTTGCCGGAATTTATCGCCGCGGCGCAGGCGGATGATGCGGACATTATCAGTGGGTCTCGCTATTTGCTGTCCAAATCGAGAAAAGATGAACCACCGATGGATCGCCGACTGATAAACCAATTGATCACCGACGTGGTTAACCGCAATTTAAGTCTGAATTTGACGGACAGCTTCTGCGGCTTTAAGGCCCATCGGGTATCGGCTTTGGCGAAGCTGGATTTAAGTGAAACCGGTTACGCCTTTCCACTGGAATTCTGGGTGCGTGTGGCAGAGGCTTCCTTGCGTATTTCGGAGTTGCCGATCCGGTTAATTTACAATGATCCGGACCGGCATTTTGGCGGACAACTGGACAATCCGAACCATCGTCTGAGCCATTACCTCAATGTGTTTTTCCGTGCATTGCGTTCAACCGAATGTCAGCAGCCACTGGTTGCGGGGTGATCCGCCCCGGCAGTCTCCAGACTCAAGATGATGCCGACGGCATTGAAGAACGTACATGGATTGGCCGGGCCGATGTTTCCATGAGAGGAATTCTTGAACCACATGGAAACCTCCGATCCAGCACCGATGGACTCTGACCCGACAAGAACGCTTATCCCCCGTCCGGAAGCCATTGTTGTGCCGCGCCGACATGGGGAGATTCTCATTGAACCACCGGCGACGCGACTGGCTGAATTTCTAAGCTCCGCCAAACCTCAACCTTCCGGCCAGACCATTGCGGGCATATCCAGACGGACATGGAGCGAATTAGCCCGCAGGGAACTCATGGATGCCATGGTTCAGTTCGCCGGCGAGATCGGATTTGCGCCTCCGCCCGGGGATGCCGCAGACAGGAGATGGGTGATCACAGGCCACCAGGTTGAACTGTATCATCCCGGCGTGTGGAGCAAGGTCCTATTGATTGATGCCCTGGCGCGGCAGAGTGATTCGCTGGCCATTGATCTGCTGGTGGATCATGACACGGTGGATCACCTCGGCTGCGCCGTGCCGTATTGGAATGGCCCGCGGCTGGAGAAAAGCACCGTGGCATGGTCGGAAGCATCGACCTTACCGGCTGAATTTCTATCAGCGCCACAGGGAAAACAGAAAGATAATTGGCTGGAAAACATTCGGGCGTTTCCCATGGCGGGAAGCGATTCCATGCGACAATTCACGGCAACGATGGCCGACGATTGCGATACGCGCTATGTTACATGGATGAGTCGGGCACGCCGGAGATTTGAACAATCTTTTGGCATCAACGTCCAACATGTGCCCTGCGCGTACATTTGCTCCGGCACAGCCTGGCACAGCCTGGTTATGGCGTGGGTTCGTAACGCCCGGCACTGGTGTCTTACCTACAATGCGGCGCTGGAGCAATACCGGCGGCGACAGGGTATTACCAATCCGGGGCATCCCATGCCGAACCTGGCGGTCAGCAATGATGACATTGAACTGCCCTTCTGGATTTATGCCGATCACCAGCCGCGGCATCGACTGACATGGCATGAACACAACGGTGCATATCTGGCGTACGGCCAGAAACATATAAATATCGCGGACTTGCTGACCGGCGACCTGCCGAGATCAGGAAATCTCCTGCGCGAACGGCTTGCTACGGCCGATCTGCGTGTGCGACCCCGCGCCTTGACGCTGACGATGTTTGTTCGATTATTCCTGTCGGACTTGTTTATCCATGGTATCGGCGGAGCGCTGTATGACCAGATGACGGACCAGATAATGGAACAGTTGTTCGGTATTCAGTCGGCGTATGCCTGTGCTTCCGCCGGATGGCTGCTGCCGGTGGCGGGGGACATTGACTGGCGCGATGCGGATGTTGCACAATTAAAATCCCTGCGGCATCACTGGCGCGGCAATCCGGAATTACTGCAATCGCAATTATCACAATCCGAGGCGGGACGGCAATTATTCCGGCGGCGGCGGGAACTGATCGAGCGGATTACAGCGTCTCTGGCCGATGATCGGCGACATCAGCGCCGGCGAGGTCCGAACTGGCAAAGCCGTCGCCATGATTTTCACGATTTGCATGACATAAATGATCAGCTTGCGGCGCTGTTTCAGAATGATTATCACGAGCTTGAAACTCGCATAATCAAGGCGGAATTAACCCGGAAAAATCTTTCGGTGGCATCAGGGCGGGAATATTTTCTGGCCCTGCATCCGCGTGTATCGCTGCAAGCACTCATTGATGCGATTCGCGCAATGGTGCCGATTTCCCCCGCGGCCCCATGACGGTCACAGCTTTTGTGGCAGGATGTCATCAGGAAACAGGGTCCGGAGTTTTACCAGCTTGGGCGACGTCACGCAGGCAATATAAGGCTGTTGGGAATTTTGGGCGGCATAGTCCTGATGATAATCCTCCGCGGCGTAGAACTTTTCCAGCGGTTCAAGTGTGGTAACAATGGGATTCCGGAAATAATGTGATGCTTCCAGGTGTTTGATATATGCGGCGGCCAGATCCCGCTGGAGTTGATCGGTATAGAAAATTGCCGAGCGATATTGCCGCCCAACATCATTACCCTGACGGTTCAATTGTGTCGGATCATGGGCGACAGTGAAAAAGATTTTCAATAATTGGGAAAAAGGCAAAATGGCGGAATCAAATGTAATTCTAACGGCCTCCGCATGGCCGGTACGCCCGGTGCACACGGCCTTATAATTGGCGGTATCGGGAGTACCGCCGGCGTATCCGGAGATAACATCGTGTACCCCGTGTAATTGTCGGTACACCGCCTCCACGCACCAGAAGCAGCCTCCCGCAAGTACCACAGTTTGTGGTGCCGGCGCAGGCGGCATATCCGGCGGACAATCAGAAATTGCGCTGGGTTCCATAACGATGATTTCCCCGGCCACAACGCTTGCAATAACGGAGAGATAGGGATTCGAACCCTAGTAGGACTTGCGCCCTAACCGGTTTTCGAAACCGGCGCCTTCAGCCGCTCAGCCATCTCTCCAATACAGACCCTGTTACCGATCTGCTTGGGAAGCATTTATCATGCACCGATCAGGCCACAAAGGCAAGCCGTCCGTGGTGCTTGCCGCATGGGGCATCGGGATTGATTAACACTCCAGCGCGTTACGATGGCCCGGCGACGGACCCAATTGCCCCGGATGCGGACCTCCACAGCTCGCCTCGCCCGCATCAAAACAGGTTGCCGCGGCACACTCACTGCGGCGCGGACAAACCAAGCCATTGATCCAATTGAAACAGAGGTACCTCGGCCAGATGTTCGAACGGAAAATCCGCCCATTTCCGCACGGATTCCATGCGACTCGTGGTCGCTACCCCCAGCACGCGCAGGTCG
>JAJYGE010000270.1:10669-21515 GCA_021785155.1 Planctomycetota bacterium | reverse complement strand
TGTCTGTCGCAAGTTGCTAAAGAAATCCAACATGCGACAGGAAAATGTCGCAATATGGCGGCGGTAGAGTTAACTGGAGTGTCCATCATGGGCCTTATATTACTTATTGTATTGGTATTGGTATTGCTTAGTGTGTTGCCAACATGGGGTTACAGCAATAAGTGGGGATACGGTCCTAGCGGTGGCTTGGGATTCCTGCTGTTGATTGTCATCGTCCTGCTCCTGATGGGTGTGATTCCAGGCCGGTTTTAGATAAAAGCGGTGATGGCCAGTGGGGACCATCCACACCACTATTACGGTTGTCAGTACGGCTAACCAGTAATAATTGCTACTGACCTTTCCCGTCGCACCGCACCATCATCGGCTGCTCCCATATCTACGGCAACGGAGCAGCGGATGGTGCGGTGAACTTGCAACGACGGATAAATATCGCGGCTGGCCGCATGACGTTCATTGGCTGGCCATCCAGTGGTTTGCGGGTTTTGGAGTTGCAACATGAATCGAAAAATGATGGCGAATGACAAGACTTGTGAAATATCGCCGGAAAATCATCCGCTTTTTAATTGGTTTGTTCCAATTGCGGTGGGATCCGGAGTGGGTCTGGTTTTGGATAGATGTGACAGTAGTCTTGGGCTGTCACGCGGAATTTCCAGTCCCGTTTTTAAGTAAGGAATTATTACCATGAGAAACACTATTGGAAAACTGGGAATTGGTCTGGCATCGGCGGTGGCCTGCGCCGGATTGATCTCTGCTGCGGCGTCCACCGCGCAGGCACAAATAGTTCTCACCTCGGCCAGCCCGCTCGGGACAAGCGGGACCGTCGCCGGAACCTTTGATTTTACCTATTACCTCATGTTCGGTTCGGCTGGTACCACGCTGCTGGGTTCCGGCACCAATCAGGCGTTCGTCAGCTTGTCGTTGGATGGGTTTGCCTCAGAGGTTTACGCCACACCGACGCTCACGCTCACGAATTCCGGGATTCTCGGTAACTTCGGCGGCCCCGGAGATACCAGCACCGATGGCGGAACTTACGTCTGGAACTACACGGGTTCCACGTACACTTCCAGCGGTACCGAAGCGATCGGCTACATCACGGTCGTATCCAGTACCGACGCGGCGCTGACACCCGCGGGCCTGAATTACGCCACCCAGGCCGCCACGAATGTGACAACCGGGGAACCCAATGGGCAAACGGATCTAACGCAGAAGCAGGTGGAAGTGCCGGATATTGGTGGCACACCTCTCGGCGGCGATTCCGTTCCGCTTCCGCCAGCTGTGTGGCCCGGTCTTTTGACCTTGGCCGGTATGGCTGTGGCCGGTGGACTCAAGTTCCGCCGCAAACTCCTCTGACGACTGACTTGATTCATATCAACTTAATGATGTGTGACGTAAAACCGGATTGCCAGGAAGATGTTTCCACGGAAATCCGGTAGTCGTCAAGTCGTTACAACACTCGATTTTTTCAGTGTTCATGTCTGGCTTTGATTGTGGTGCACCACGGTAAATTCAGACGCTGAATGTTGATTTAACGCCCTGGCATTTTTGTCCGCTTTTTTAATTGGTTTGTACCAATTAGTCGGATCGAAAGCCCAAAATAGTTGGTTTTGGGAGCAGGCCGCACAGTTTTTAAAGCGCCTCGCGATCCCAAAACTATTGAAAGGAAGTTTTACCATGAAGAATACTTTTGTTAAAAACGGACTTGGCCTGGCGGCAGCTGTGGCCTGCGCCGGATTGATTTGTGCCTCCGGACAAACCGCGCAGGCACAAATCGTCCTGACGTCAGCCAGCCCGGTCGGGACCAACGGTAACGTCGCAGGAACGTATGATTTTACGTATTATCTGACGTTTGGTGCCGCGGGAACAACCCTGTTGGGATCCGGTACGAACCAAGCCTTTGTCAGCTTGGCCCTCAATGGGACCAGTTCTGATCTCGTCACTGTACCTACCCTGACGCTCACTAATTCGGGGGTTGCCGGAACGTTCGGTAGTTCGGCGGACACCACCACCGATGGTGGCACGTATGTATGGACCTATAACGGTTCCACCTACACCTCCGGCGGCACCGAAGCGCTCGGATACATCACCGTTGTGTCCAGCACACCCAACGCGGTTGTTGGCCCGGGGCTGAATTACACCACACGGGCCGCCGACAATGTAACGGTCAGTTCCCCTTCTGGTCAGACCGACCTCACACAGAAGCAGGTAAAGGTACCGGGGTCCAGTGGAACGCCATTATCTGCGGCTCCGCTTCCAGTGGCAGTATGGCCGGCCCTTGTAACTTTGGCTGGAATGGCTGTGGTAGGCGGACTGAAGTTACGTCGCCGCGTGACCAGCGTTATCTGAATTAAGCGAAAGCCATCGCGTCGCTGATCTCAATAATTTCAAGCCGGGTTTATCATGAAAATGGTTCTCCCGGCTTTTTTATTGCATTTATTTGCGCGTTTGCTATGGCATGGCAAGCAGCGCAAAATGGGTGGGGCCAGATTTGGTTTGCCACCCGCAAGATTCTGCACCCTGATCGATACCAGGTCGGCTCGGCCGGTTTAGCCGCATGGCCTAAACCAGTGCGGCGCGCAGTGAGGCTGTCCGACAAATACCGCGCTATAGGGTTTGCCTCGCTCAACAGTGAAGAATAGTAAAAAGTCAGCCTGAATGGCTCAAAACACCGCCAAACAAAACGCCGGAAAGCAAACTGATTTACAATTCGCACAACCACGGTCGTAATCCATGCTCAGTCACGCTTACAACTTGGGGTTGACGGATGGTCAGAGGGCCCGGCACTTTACGCGCTGTGTATGCGACGCGTAAGCAGACCACCGCCCCGGCGAGCCGTGGGTGATGGCTTTTGACCGCCAGGAAGGTGGCCACTGTATTGTGTATCTTACTGGCCGAACCGCCTCAAAACATGTTACGACCCCGGGTAGACACGCAGCTGAAGTTCATGCGTAGAGTGGAGGTCATTACAGCACAATTGCTGCTATGGTTCCCCTCAACGCCCCGGACAGGAGTCATTTTAATACGGACGACGACTTCGCAGAACCATGGGCAATACCAGTAATACGCTGCCCAGCAGAACCAACGGCAGTGTCGCGGGTTGTGGCACCTCAGCAATCGGACTACTGGCGGCGCAGTTGGTGATGGTGTTGGCATCAAGCGTTACCGCGCCATTTCGTGCCAGAGCGCTACCATCGGTGATTGTTGCGCCGGTATCCATGGTAATGCTGGTAAGCGCGAGGATATGCCCTTCAAACGCAGTGGTTGTACCCAGGGTGGCGGAACTGCCCACTTGCCAGAATACATTGCAGTCCGGTGTAGACCCCGCGTTGATCGTTACCACCGAGGAACTGCTCGCGGTGGTCAGCGTACTGCCGATCTGGAAAATGAACTGCGCATTGGAGTTGCCCTGATCGTTGAGGGTAAGGGTGCCTGTGAGTTGCGCGGAAGAGGAATAAGCGTAAACGCCGGGTGTAAGTGTCATTCCGCCGAGGTCCCCGGTCAGGACTGTCGCCCCTGCATAGCCTGCGGCCGCGTTGTAGGCCGTGGTAAGATCAGTCTGTGCCTGTGCCGCTGTTGCGTCCGCCGCGTAGGTTGTATACGGGGCCGTTATGCTTCCGGGCGGAAAGCCGGTAATTGCGGTTCCCGGGCTGAGGCCCACGCTTCCGCCGTTAATCACCGTGGAACCCGTATTCGTCACGGTTGAGCCGGCCAGTACCGCAAAATTTCCCGCTGTTCCCAGCGTGATGGCGGCTTGTGCACTCAGCGGAAACCCCGCCAATGCAGCGCCGACCAAAAGTAGTGTTGTATTGAATCTCATGATGAAACTCCTCATTCTAAAAAGTCCATCGGCGATGTGAATGATAATTCACATTCGATGGCGGACTCCGATCCGCAAACTCAGACAGGATTAATCTGTACCAGTGCTACAAAATCAATTCGACTTTGATACATGAATGCAAAAGCCATACCACCGGCGATCAAAATAAAGTATGATGCGTTAGTTATCGTTAATGCGGCTGATTTATCACATTGCCGATTATGCCGATGAGACGCCGGGATTCCGGTGCTGCGGCAATACGGCGCTATCGGACAAAATGGCCCGGACTATTTGTCTTCCCGACGGCGCGAAGAAACAAAATGGCGTAACACAATCATTTGTCGCACATTATCAGTGGGGCACGGATATTGCTTGAGTATCAAGGTAGGGCGTTTTAGTTTCGCCTATGGCGTGTGAACAAAGAGGATTCGTTATGAAGGTATTATCCGCATTATTGGTTCTAATCATCGTTGGTTTGGTTGTGGTGGGTTTTTATCGCGGATGGTTCCGCGTATCCGGGGCTGATTCTGGAAATAATTCGCATGTCACCATGAGTGTGAATCAGGCGAAGATACGCTCCGATAAAGACAAGGTGGTTAATGATGTACAGAATATGAAGCCCGCATCCGACTCGCCGGCCCCGGTCAGTTCGCCTGACAATTCCGCTACCAGTTCGCCAAGTTCCACCCCAACAAATAAATAGAAGAGGTCGGCAACGAAAGGATTTTGATGATGAGCCACGCAAACGTTGCGATGACGCGCTGGACGGGCGGCGGAATGTGGATTGGGATACTCATTGACGTTCTCGTGGTACTGCATGGTCGTGCCGATGATCAGGTTAATTAATGATGTACTTTGTGAATTTCGCAACATGGCGAGAGCGGGGCACAATGCGGGCGTTGGCACTGCTTGCGACTTGGGTTGGAATCGTCGCGCTGGTCGGCTGCGGTCGGAGCGGTTCGTCCGCCGGACAGGCCTCCGACTCAGCCAATGTTCCTCCGGCCACGCAAGGCACCGTACCGATTCCTCCGGTGGGCAATGCGGTGCGCGGTAAACAACTCTTCGCGGACAATTGTGCCATCTGCCATGGCAAGCACGGCCAAGGTATCGCACTTGTGGGGCAGGATTTGCAGACCAGCAAGCTTGTGCTGTCGCTGCCGATGGCGCAGATCGTGGCGTTCATTAAGCACGGGCGCGCTGCTACCAATCCCATCAATCACCGGCATATCGCCATGCCGCCTTTCGGAGGAAATGCGAATTTGACGAATCAAAATCTTTACGACATCGTGGCGTATCTCCGAAAGCTCCAGTAGACACGCCAGTACCGCCTGGGAGTAATGCTGCCTGACGGCGATGGCCGCGGCCATGTGTCTAGAACTTATAGCCGATCTCCACACCAACTTCGTCTTCCGACATGGATGTGCTGATGGGGACACTTCCTCCACCCGGCACAGCCATAGTTCCGCTCATGGATTGCTGGAATGCGTGCATATACGCTTCGGTAATGGTCCAGCCCATGCCAAGCTGCTCGGTGGCACCAAGGGTGATGTGATTGGTCATGATGGCCGGCAGAATCAAATTGGCGGCCAAATCTTGCGAGCCGATGGGATTGCTGCCATAGCAATAGCCGCCACGAACTGTCAGCCATTTAGTAATGCGATACTGTGTGCCAAAATTGGCAACCCATTGATCATGCCAGTGCAGGGGCAGACTTACATAACTGGTCCCGTTCCAGGGGCCGTAGATATTCATATTATTCATGGTTTCGTGCCAATTGATGTATTGTCCTTCCAAGCTGATGGTCCAGCGTGAAGTCGGATGAAAAGCCACACCAAATGCGACCTGTTGAGGATAATTCAAATGAGTGCTGTATTGCCCCGGCCCGCCGTTGGGACCGCCTTGGGAGGCAAGGCTTTCATAACTGGCCTGATAGGTAAGGGGGGTAAAAATAATCGGGCTGCGATAAGACAACCCGAAGGTAATATATTTGTTGAGCTCATACATGCCCCCGATGGTGGCTCCAATGCCAAAGGCGCTTGTGGAATTCGCCAGATTCAACCCGGAAACCGTGTTGCCGGTGTCTACGGTCTGCTGAAACGAGGCGGTCTCATAAGCCAAATTAAGTGCAAAACCGACGCTCCAGTTTTTTGCCGGCTTCCATGCCAGCGCCGGCGCGACATTCGCAAACGAGATATTACTGTACGATTCCAAACTACCGCCAAAATAGTTCGACTGCTGGTAATTCACGCCCATACCGGAGGTGCCGTAGAATCCTCCGCCAAAATAAAGATGCGGGCCGAAGGCGGGGGCCAGCCATCCCAAGGCCGGAACGCCATAAAGATTGGAGTGACTGCCTATGGTACCGGCACCAAAATTGGCCTCGCGATTCGGAAAAAATCCCTCCATCGAAAATGCCGCCTGCGGCTGCAACCACGCCAGCCCCGCCGGATTGGTGATTGCGGTCATTGGATCACCCGGTGCCGCAACCACCGCGCCGGCCATACCCATCTGGTATTGGCCGATGCCGATCAGTTGATATCCGTTGGTGGCCATCGCCTGATCGCAGGCCATCGCCACCAGTCCCGCCGCTGCCGCGGCACACAAGAATCGTTGATATGACATGATGATTCTCCTTGCACGTCATGTTCCAATTCCTGCCCTGATCAAGAGTGTAGCCATATCGGGCGGTGACGTTCCTAGGAAGTGTGCCGCTATCGCCAATAAGAAACTATCCGGCTCCGGATATAGGAAAATATCTTAGCAAGCCATGCGTAACTTTCTTAGCGGATATGTGGCAACGCAATATAAAGTGCGGAAAACCCTTGATGGGCAAGCGGATTATCCACGCGCCCGCGATCGCCGTGTGGCCCGCGGATTTTCGTATCAGGCCACAACGGCATTTCCTGGGGAATAAAAACGACGCTCAACCCCATTGACGCCACAATTCCCATTTCTATGATGAATGCAGTGATTGCATGTATTTGCAATCGTCTATGTGTTAGTGATACGGAAGTGTATGATGACACGATCACGCCATAAACAACTGTGCGAAAGACTGGGAACGTTTTTCGGTCTCTTCGCCAACCCGGTGCGGATGAAAATATTCTGCTGTCTGCAACACGGACCGCAAAGCGTATCGTACATTGCCCGTGAGGCTGGTATCACCTTGCCCAATACCTCGCAGCACCTGCGGCGGATGCGGCAACTGGGGGCTGTCAATTCCATGCGTTCCGGGCGGAGTATTTATTACCATGTCGCCGACCAGCGGTTTATTCAGGCCGCCAACCTGGTCGCTGACGCATTGGACCAGTTAAACAAACCGGCGGCCTCATGCGTATTTCGGACATCGCCGAGTCGTGGATTTGAGTTATTCCGACCACAAACAGTCTCTAAGTGTTAGCGCTGTGTGGTCTGGTGTGTGGATATGTTTGTAAAGGAATTGGATTATGGAAACGGCAGCATTAGAAAAAGTTGTCCCGGATAAAATTATTGATGCCCGCGGAACCGCATGTCCCGGACCGCTCCTGGAGGCCAAGAAAGGAATCGGCGCGGTAAAGGTAGGACAGATCATTGAAGTGAAATCCAACGATGTGGGTTCGCGAAAGGATATTGCGGCCTGGGCGGGAAAAATCGGTCACGAGTTCCTGGGTATTATTCCAGCCGATGGCCATGACCGTCTTTTTGTATGTCGAAAAAAATAATTCCGGTATCCGCGGATACAACTGCATAAGGAGCGACACATGTTATCCGAAAATGCGTTCAATCCGAAAATTCTGGTGCTGGCCACAGAAGCGTGCGCGTATCCGGGCGCGGATGCGGTGGGTAAAGCGCATTTGGAATATGGTGCCAACGTATACGTATTCCGGGTGCCTTCACCGGTGCTGTTTCCCGAAGATTTCTATCTGCGTTGCTACGCCAAAGGCATTGACGGAATATTGATTGCGGCCTGCGGTTCAGATTGTCCATATCGCGGGGCGTATGACCGGCTGGCGGCGCGCATTGACCGGCTGACAACGCGAATGAAAGCCGGCGGGATGGAAATACAGCGTATTCGACTGACCGCCATTTGCACGGTCTGCATCAAGGCGTATCTCAAGGAAGTTGGACAACTGAATGAACAACTTCGCACACTCGGACCGGTTAATCAGGCGGTGGCGGAGCAACTGCGGCGGCAGGCGCGGGCCCAAATGCGTGAAACGCCGCAGGTTCACGCCGCGTAAAAGCATGTGAATCCTGCGCTTGAAAGGTGTACTGTTTATGATCGCCAACACACATACTCAACGTCATAAAGATGCCGTGATCATCGGCGGTGGAATCGCCGGACTCCAGTCCGCTTTGGATCTTGCCGATCAGGGGTACAAGGTCGCGGTGGTGGAACGGCAGGCCAGTATCGGCGGGCGCATGATCAGCTTAAGCAAGGTCTATCCCACGCTGGACTGCGCCAGTTGTATCACCACGCCGAAAATGTCCGCCGCCGCGCATCATGACAATATCGAACTGCTTACGTATACCGAAGTGGATTCGATAACACCCGGCCCGGACGGACATACGGTGGCTGTTACCCGCAAACCAACGTATGTGAACGCGGAAAAGTGCATTGGCTGCCGATTGTGTGAATATGCGTGTGACACGGAATATCCGGATGCGTTTGAGCAGGGCTTGGGATCGGTTCGGGCTATTTCCGTGGCCTTTACCAACGCCATTCCACAAAAAGCGGTATTGGATGCGGATTATTGCCTGGCTTGTGGATTATGCCTGCGGGCCTGCCCGACGGATGCCATTGAATTTGATCAGCAACCGAAAAAGGAAACCATCCATGCCGGTGCGGTCATTGTGGCCTCCGGATTTCAACTCAATGCTCTGACCATTAAGCCGCAATATGGCGCGGCGCAAAATCAGAATGTTATTTCACCGCTGACCCTAGAGCGATTATTGGCTCCGCATGGACCTTATGGCCGCGTACTGCGGCCATCAGATGGCAAAATTCCGGATTCCATTGCCTTTGTCCAATGCGCCGGATCACGGGATCAGACCATTGGTGTGCCCTATTGCTCCAGAGTCTGCTGCATGTACGCCATCAAGCAGGCGATGTTGTTGTCGGGATCACTGCCGACGGCGGACATTACGATTTACTACATGGACATTCGCGCCTTCGGCAAGGGCTATGAGCAGTTTTATCAGAATGCCAAAGCCATGGGCATTAATTTTGTCCGCGGAAAAGTCTCTAAAATTGACTCTGTGGACAAGGATGATCTGCTGGTACATGTGGAATTAACGGAAGAAGCGCGGGACTGCGTTCGCAAACAACGGCATGACATGGTGGTTCTGGCGCAGGGGATGATTCCACAATGGAATCCAATGACGGCTTCGCCGGTGCAGATTGGCAGCGATGGCTTTGTGGCCTCGCCCGATCCAATCTCCCCGTGTTCGACCAATGTGCCGGGGATATTTGTGGCCGGTACAGCGGCTGGTCCAAAAGACATTGTGGACAGCATTGCGGAAGCTGGCGCGGCCGCGATGGAAGTGGGACGGTATCTAAGCATGCATGCGATGCCCGGCCATTCGCCGCGAACTGTAGCTCTGGAAATGATGGCATAAAAGAGGTTGATCATGGACAGCATGAAGCAAAACACGTTACCGGAATCAGCAATTCCCGCAACACCACGCATAGGCGTTTACATCTGTCGCTGTGGCGGAAATATATCCGATGTTGTCGATACGGATCACGTGGCCGAGATTTGCCGGCTTATTCCGGGCGTTGCGGTCTCCAAAGTCCACACCTTCATGTGCTCGGATCCCGGGCAGCAGACCATCAGCGACGATATCAGGCAGGAAAAGCTGGATCGGGTTGTTGTGGCATCGTGCTCGCCATTTCTGCATGAACTGACGTTCCGCGGAGCGGTCATGCGCAGCAAGATGAATCCCTACCTGTACGAACATGTCAACATCCGGGAGCAATGCTCCTGGGCGCACAAGCATGACCCGCGCGGAGCCACCGCCAAGGCGATTCAACTCATCAGTGCCGCTGTCGGAAAAGTCAGCCACTCAACGCCTCTGGAAAAAATCCGCCTGCCCAATCATCGCCGCGCGCTGGTGGTTGGTGGCGGCCCGGCGGGTATGAAAGTGGCCGCGGATCTGGCCACATGTGGTATTTCCGTGGTGCTTGTGGAGCGGTCGGATCGTCTGGGAGGCAAATTACCGACGCTCAATCGCCTGTTTCCCAACGGACAGGAGGCAACAGATCTGGCCGCCAAACTGGAATCCCAGGTACGGGCCAATCCGAAAATAGAAATTCTTTTGAAAAGCGAAGTGACCACGGTAAGTGGATTCATCGGCAACTTTGAAGTCGCCATTCACGGTGATTTTGGACCGTCCGGCAAGACCACGGATCTGCATACCACGGTTGGGGTTATCGTTATGGCCACGGGATTCAAACCTTATGTTCCCATGGACGGCGAATTCAATTATAAGCGACATCCGGCGGTTGTTACCACGGTGGATTTCAATGCGCTGTTGGCCAACCAAAAAGGGGATGGCCGCACCCTTCAATTTGATGGGCGGTCCATCCGCAGCATCGCTTTTATCCACTGTGTCGGAAGCCGACAGGTAGATGGCGTACATATTCCCGGACCGGATGGCCGCCTCAATACCTATTGTTCGCGCGTATGCTGCACGACGGTGCTGAATCAGGCTTTGCAGGTGCGCCGGAGATTTCCCGATACACGCGTTTATGATCTGCATCAGGATATTCGCACCTATGGCCGGGGCCATGAGGAATATTACACCGATGCCTCACGCGCGGGCGTGGTATTTTTCCGTTATCACGGCGCGGAGCCTCCCAAGGTAACTCATGTCAATGGATCAACGTCACCTTTGCGCATCAGCGTCAAAGATTATCTGTCATGGGGAGAGGAACTGGATCTGAAAGCGGATATGGTGGTGCTGGCGGTCGGCATGACTCCGGGGCCATGTGAAACGCTGGTGGATCAGTTGAAGCTTCCGCGCGGCGAAGACCGCTTCCTGCAGGAAATT
>JAJYGE010000270.1:0-10659 GCA_021785155.1 Planctomycetota bacterium | reverse complement strand
CATCCCAAACTTCGCCCGGTTGAGATTTCTGTTAATGGCGTATTGTTGGCTGGTACATCACAGGCACCGATGAATATTCAGGAAACATTGGCCGCCGCCGGCGCTGCGGCGGTAAAGGCGCGGGCCATGTTCACCACGGAAGAAGTTGAATTGAATCCGTATATTGCCGAGGTTGATACACATTTATGTGAAGGCTCCGGAGCGTGTCTTACGCAATGTGAATATGACGGGGCTTTGGCCATGGTCGAAACACAGCAGGATGGTCACACGGTCCAAAAAGCGCGTGTCAACCCCGGCTTATGCGTCGGTTGTGGCGCGTGCGTGGCGGTCTGCCCGACGCAAGCCATCAATGTCAGCGGATGGCGCATTGATCAGTACGATGCGATGGTGGATGGTCTGTTGCGGGATATGACGCCTGCCGCGGTTTAAGTAAGGATGGTGCCCCATGGCAAAAAAAGCGATTACGGCGGAACAGAAAAAAGCTCTGGCGGATTTCAGGACCCGAACAGGTGGTACCGACGAGGCTAAAGTGAAGCGGCATAAGGACTTTCTTGCGGCCCGCAAGGCCATCCGGAAATCCCTGCAAAATCAGCCTGATACTGTGCCATCACTGGCTCACAACTTGAAGCTGCCCGCACATGAGGTATTACGACACATCGCCGGAATGCGTAAGTATGGCGAAGTGCGGGAACTCGACGAGGCCGAAGGATATATCCGCTACGGCCTGACGGAGCCGGAGCCGACAAGCCCGAAAAAGGCTTCATGAGCCGATGGATTGGAAAACGGCAAGAGAATGAAGAGGTTTTATCATGGCTGGGAAATTTAATTCGGATTTACATCTGGATATTACGGCTTTTGGCGGAAAAGATGTGGATATGTGCATGAACTGCGGCACCTGCACCACCATCTGTCCGATGTCGGAAGATTCCGGCGGCGGGTTTCCGCGCCGAGTCATCCGTCTGATCCAGACCGGCCAACAGGCCAAACTGGAGGAAAGTCTGGATCCGTGGCTTTGCTATTATTGCGGGGACTGCACGACCAATTGTCCACGCCAGGCCAATCCCGCCGAAACCATGATGGCCTCGCGGCGATATCTTACGTCGCGCTACGATTTTACCGGATTGGCGAAATTGTTTTATAAATCCGCACTGGCGGAAATACTGGCCATTGTGCTGGTCGGACTGTTTGTCACCGGTTTGTTTGTGGCGTTTCATGGTCCGATGGTGTTCAACAAAGTTGAACTCAATACGTTCGCCCCCGTTCATGCGGTCGAACTTGGGGATTGGATCATGGCGGCGGTGTTGTCATTTTTCCTCCTGGCCGGAGGTATTCGCATGACCTGGTGGACGCTGGGGCGGCGAAATATGTTTCACATTCCGCCCAAGATATTTGTCCAGCAGATCCCGGTATTTTTTGTGCATCTGTTTACGCAGAAGCGATGGCATAAATGCGGATCGCATCACAGCGGCATCCGCTGGATCAAACATCTACTGCTGGTTTCAGGCTATTTAAGTATGCTCACGCTGGTGCTGATACTCCTGCGCTGGTTTCAAACCGACAACGTGTATCCATTTTACTATCCGCAGCGGCTTTGGGGATATTATGCCACCATTGCCCTGCTTTATCCGACGCTGGATTTCATGATTTCCCGCTGGCGGCGCAAAGAACCGATCCATCTGTTCAGCGAGGCCAGCGATTGGATCTTTCTTATCATGCTGTTTCTTACCGCTTTAACCGGCATCATGGTGAACATTTTCCGTGTGGGCGGTTTGCCCATGGCTACGTATCTGATTTATGTCATTCACTTGTCCATTGCCGTTCCGATGCTGGTGGTGGAAGTGCCGTTCAGTAAATGGTCACACATCATGTATCGGCCTCTTTCAATATATCTCGCGGGGGTTAAGCAGGCGGCGGGGGCGGCGCGGACGCAGGAAGAACAGTCAGCGGAGAAAGTTGCCGCGTGAGCGTAAATGCTTTTTTGCCGCGGACGTAAGCGGCTTGTTTAGAAGTTGTTTTCCTCATAAAGGAGCTGGTCATGGCTGTTATGGAAATCCCGGACATTAATAAAAAGATCGCCGATTTAACGGCACGCGTGGACTCACTGGAGAAGTCGTCCGGTAACGACCGGCTTGCCATCGGGGTCATGCAGGGCGATCTGGATTCCACGATTGCGGCTTTCATCATTGCGCTTGGAGCTGTGGCGTATGACATTCAAGTGGACATGTTCTTCACATTCTGGGCTATTGCGGCTTTGCGTGATCCCAACAAACATGCGAAAAAAAGCATGCTGGACCGTATGTTCGGCATCATGCTGCCGCGGGGATCGCGGGGCTTGCCACTTTCCAAAATGCAGATGGCCGGGATCGGCCCCAAGATGATTCGCGGTGTTATGAAACAGCGCGGCGTCAAATCCCTCGAGCAACTCATCAAAGAAGCCGGCGAACTCGGTGTGCGCATCAACATCTGTGAGATGTCCATGAACGTCATGGGTTTCAAGGAACAGGAAATGATGGATTACCCGAATCTTGATTATGTCGGCGTCGGAACATTCATCAATTTGATAAGTGAATCCAAACAGGTTATTTTCTTGTGATGGTACGTTGGAGTACCCGGGAAGAATGGTGCCTTTGTACAGGCATAAAGGAAAATCGGCATGAATTTATCCACGACTTATCTGGGATTAAAGATTGCAACTCCGTTCATCATCGGCGCATCACCACTGGATGATGATTCTGATCGTATGCGTGAATTGGTTGATGCGGGAGCCGCAGCGCTGGTTATGCACTCTCTGTTTCAGGAGCAATTGGATGGGGAGCATTTTTCCACCATTTATCTCCGGGAAATGTATGCCGATGCATCACCGCGACAGGAAGGCTTTATTGATCCGGCGTCATTCCGCGCCGGCCCCAAAGAATATCTGGCCCAGATAGAGCGTATCAAACGCGCGGTCAACATTCCCGTGATCGGGTCGCTCAATGGATCCCGACCCGGGGGGTGGATTCGCTACGCCGAACATATTGAACGCGCCGGTGCCGACGCTTTGGAATTAAATCTATACGCTTTCCCCAGTGATCCGGCTGTCAGCGGTCAGGATGTTGAGCGCCAGATGCTTGATATTATTCGTATGGTGGCCGCATCTGTGCGCATTCCGGTGGCGGTCAAACTCTCGCCATTTCTCTCGTCGCTTCCGAATTTTGCCGCAGCCGCTCAGCAGACCGGTGCTGCGGGCATGGTGCTGTTCAACCGCATTTATCAGGTGGAAGAGGACGTTGCTTCGCACGGCGCGGATCACGACGAACATCACCACGATAGTTCCCATTTGCAGATTCGCCTGTACTGGCTGGCCGTCATGGCACTGCATCTGCGGGTCTCGCTGGCCATTTCCGGCGGGGTTGAAACCGGGGCCGATTTATTTCGAGCCGTTAAGGCCGGAGCTCATGCCGGTCAGGTGGTCTCGGCGATTCTTCGTAACGGCCCCGGAGCGGTGCGTCAAATGCTGAAAGAATTCGAATCGTGTATGCGGGAACAGGAATGCAACTCGATTGAAGAATTGCGTGGTCGCATGCGTTTTGATCAGATGCCCGATCCGGAAACCTGTGAACGCCTCCGCTATATGCGCGCATTGCAGCAATGGCAACCCTGATTTTAGCGCTTCCGGGCGGCAAGGGCGTTGCGGGTATTGGCAAATATTTCTGACGGCAACGCCTCGGCTGAAATTGCAATCAGCACGCCGCGCTGCTGGTAATACGCGGTCAATGGCTCGGTCGCGGCGATGTATTGACGCATGCGCACACTGGCCACTTCAGGCCGGTCATCTTCCCGCTGCCTGAGTTTTGCGCCGCAATGATCACAAATGCCCATGATTTTCGGAGGCTTGCTGACACTGTGAAATACCGCGTGGCACGTTGGGCAGGTCAGGCGACCGGCGGCCCGGGCAACCGTGGCATCCGGAGATAGTTCATAATCAATAACCGCGTCAAGGGTAATGTGTTGAGTTGCCAAAAGCTTGTCAAATTCAAGGGCCTGTTGCACGGTGCGGGGAAAACCATCCAGGATGAAACCACCACCGCAGTGCAAACAGCCGGAGCGCTCGGCCACCATCGCCATGACCAGTTCATCGGATACCAGTTTGCCGGCCCGCATTAATCCAAGAGCTTCACTCATCGCCGCCGTGGTCTGGCAGCTATCCATCCGTTTGGCGGTACGGAATACATCGCCCGTGGAAAGATGGCACGCTCCGAATTGCGCGGCCAGCAGTTCGGCCTGAGTGCCCTTCCCCACCCCGGGCGGCCCGAGCAAAACCAGTCGCCACGGATGGCGTTGTGCCTGGGGTTTAGTGGAACACGCAAACGCCGGCCCCTTCAGCCACGCGGCGCGATCAGATGCGGTAGTGGACGGACGCATAAAAGCCTCCTATCCGCCCTCAATGGATTAAACAATTGGGAGCCGCCTCCCGCAGCTCTGGCGATATTATACGCCCATCCGGGGCCTCCGACAAGCGGTGTGTGACGCCATGACACGGGGGGCGTGGCAATAAATCCGGACGTGGTGCTGGGACGCCCCATCCCTCTTTACCCGCGTGTGCTTGCACCGCGCGTTTTGCGCGGCAGTCGCCAGTGTGGAGAAAGTAGTAACGAGTGCTCTGTCACGCCTAAATATTAGGATTGACGGAGGGCCAGGGGGTTGTGGGCGCGAAGGGAGGAGGAAAGTGTATGGGAACATACGTTGACGACGAGCGCCAAAGCCCACGGCCTCCTGGCCCCCGCCCCGCAGGGTTGGTGAGCACAATTCACCATAGAGCGAGCGACAGCTTCCTTTCCGGCGGTCAGAAGCCCCCACTCGACTGTGTTTCATTTACATCCATCCCGCGCATGCTCCCCCACACAATCCCGGGATTATGCCCACCACCGATTTGTTTTCCCACCGAAACCTTGCTAGTATGGTGTATATACCCCATGGGGGTATATACTTTGGAGTGTCATGTGATGCCGGAGAAATTAAAATGCTATCGTCGGACCGCGCGGATTTCCAATGACGCCGCTGTTGCCGAAAAAACGCATGGTCGGTTTCATCGCATCGGCTCGGGTGGAACAGCCAGAGCGGTTGATCCGAATACCAAAATCAGCAACCTCCACCGCCTCAAAAGAATTGAGGGACAAATCCGCGGGTTGCATGATATGGTGGAACAAGATCGCTATTGTGCGGATATTCTCATTCAGATATCCGCCGTTCACAAATCGTTGGCCAGTGTGGCCCGAAAACTTTTAGGCCATCATCTTAAACATTGTGTATCCCATAACATCCGCGCCGGCGGCGCACTGGCGGATGCGGCGTATGAAGAACTCCTCCAACTGGTGTGCCACATTGACCGCTGACTGAAAGGTCGAAGTTATGAATACCCAACTGCAGATATCCAATGTTCCCATAAATGCAGGCCCACACATGGATCCGGTATGCGGCATGAAAGTAACGCCGGAAAAGGCGGCGGGCCAGAGTGATTATGCCGGCATAACCTACTATTTCTGCGGAAAAGGGTGTCAGCAAAAGTTTCAGGCCAATCCTGAACAATACCTCAACAAATCTGTTGCCGCCACGGCACACATGGATCCGGTATGCGGCATGAAAGTAACGCCGGAAAAAGCCGCCGGAAAATGGGATTATGCCGGTACCACCTATTATTTTTGCGCTGGAAGCTGTCTGGAAAAGTTCAAGGCCGATCCGGCCAAATTCGTCAATAAACCTGCGATAGCCACAACCTCCGGGACGATGGTGCAATTGGGCGTGCCGGTAAAATCAAAGCCGTTCGGTGGCGGTCAGGTGCCGGTATCCGTCATTTCGACCGCCGCAAGCGGTGCCAAGAGCATAAAATATATCTGCCCGATGGACCCGGAAATAGTCCGTGACCAACCTGGCGCATGCCCCAAATGCGGCATGGCCCTGGAGCCAATGGAAGTGCAATCGGAGGAGAGTGCCAATCCGGAACTTATCGACATGTATCGCCGATTCTGGATCGGCCTGATATTGACGGCACCGGTGTTTGTATTGTCGATGCTGGGCGATTTTGGCGTAGCCGGTTTGAACGGTTCCGCGTGGTTGAACTGGGTAAATCTTGCACTGGCAACACCAGTGGTATTCTGGTGCGGCTGGCCCTTTTTTGTCCGGGCCTGGATTTCAATTAAAACGTGGAATCTCAATATGTTCACGCTCATTAGTTTGGGTGTGGGCGTGGCGTACGGCTACAGTTTCGTGGCAACGCTGGTGCCGGGACTATTTCCACGGGCCTTTCAATCACATCCGGGCATCGTGGCCACTTACTTTGAAGCCGCCGCCGTCATTACCGTACTGGTCTTGTTGGGGCAGGTCTTGGAATTGCGTGCACGAGGCAAGACCGGAGCCGCCATACGGGAACTTCTTGCCCTTGCACCGAAAAGCGCCCGACGCATTGATCCTGATGGCAAAGAACAGGATGTACCGCTCGAGTACCTGGCCGTGGGAGATAAACTTCGCGTACGCCCCGGCGAAAGAATTCCCACCGACGGCGTCGTGCGGGAAGGGTCGAGCACCGTGGACGAATCCATGATCTCTGGTGAACCCATGCCCGTGGTCAAAAAGCGGGGAGATACGGTCATCGGGGGCACGGTCAATGGCACCGGCGGTCTGCTGATTGAAGCGCAAAAAGTCGGCGCGGCCACCATGTTGGCACAAATTGTCAATTTGGTTTCCCAGGCCCAGAGAAGTCGCGCACCGATTCAAAAACTAGCCGATAGAGTTGCCGGCATTTTCGTGCCCGCTGTTGTGGCTTCCGCCGTTCTGACCTTTATTTTATGGTCCATCTTCGGCCCCGCCCCCGCTCTGGCCTATGCGCTGGTCAATGCGGTGGCGGTGGTGATGATTGCCTGCCCGTGCGCATTAGGGCTGGCCACGCCGATGTCGATCATGGTGGGCATTGGCCGGGCGGCCAAATCCGGCGTGCTGATTAAAAACGCCGAAGTTCTGGAACGCATGGAACAAATCGACACGATAGCTCTGGATAAAACCGGCACGCTTACTGAGGGCAAACCCAAGGTGGTGACATTCCAGCCGCAGGCCGGAGTATCCGTTGATGAATTGCTGCAAGTCGCGGCTTCACTGGAGCGCGGCAGTGAGCATCCGCTGGCGGCGGCGATCGTGCAGGCGGCGGAAGAAAAACGCCTTACAGTTTTGCCGGTTCTGGAATTTCAGTCCATCAGTGGCGAAGGTGTAAGCGGGAAAATAAGTGGTCGTTATGTCTCCATCGGCAATCTGACGATGATGCGCAGACACAACATTTCCACCGATTCATTGAAAACTCAATCGGAATTATTGCGCCAGCGGGCGCAGACGATCATGTATGTAACCGCCGATGGCACGCTGATGGGCCTGCTTGGCACAACGGATCCGATTCGACCCGGTGCGGCGGCAATGGTGAACCAGATCAAAGCACACGGCCTTTCTGTGGTGATGATTACCGGCGACAATAACGCGACGGCCACCGCTGTGGCCCGACAGATCGGAATTGACACCGTTGAAGCCAATGTATTGCCGCAGGAAAAGGATCAGGTTATTCGTCGCCTGCAAAGCCAGGGCAGAAAAGTCGCCATGGCGGGTGATGGTATCAACGATGCCCCGGCACTGGCGCAGGCGGATGTGGGCATTGCCATGGGTACCGGAACGGATGTCGCCATCGCCAGCGCCGGCGTTACACTGCTGCACGGTGATTTAGCCGGGATCCTTCAGGCCCGGCAATTAAGCCTCGCCACCATGCGCAATATCCGTCAGAATCTGGCCTGGGCCTTCGGCTACAACATTCTGGGCATACCCATTGCCGCGGGCATTTTGTATCCATTTTTCGGTATCCTGCTAAGCCCCATGATCGCCGCCGCCGCCATGAGCTTCAGCAGCGTTTCGGTCATCACCAACGCCCTTCGCCTGCGGCAAGTAAAATTATAATGAGTTGATCCCATGTCACAGGTATTCATGCAATTGGGCCAATTACGCCTTGGTGGCAGTGTCCATCGACGCACAATGAAGGAAGAGATTCAGGTCAATATTTAATCCCAGCATGTACTTTGCTGACCAAGTAATAATCGGCATGAGATTGTGTCAGGTTATGCGACACCACCCTGGTTGTCTCCAAGTCCTGCAACTGCCAGGCCAATAAATCGCCGGCCAGATCAGCAAGGCTGTATTCTGGAGGTTCTTGTCCATTTATAGCCTTGTGTTCGTACCAGATCAAAGGTGGTGACATTCCGGGGATTTTATTCCGGCGATGAAAGATCCTCGACATCGGCGAGGTCCTTGGGGCGGCCGGCACACTTCTTGTTCAGAATAAGTAGTTCGCGGCTGATAAAGTGCATGGGCAATTCAGCCACCGTCGCCTCCGCCCGTGTCGCCCAAGATTGTTCGAAGCTTACGCCGTCAATGGATGTCATGACATCAATGCGGTTCGGCGGAAACCCGAGCTGCAATACCAGATCGTCCCGGCACAAATCTTCAGCCGTCACCTTCAGTTCCGCGAATCCGAAGGAATTCAGTACGCTGACAACTTTTTTACCGTTATCAACAGACCTATCGATAAATATATCGATGTCGCCTGTGAACCGTGGTCTGCCATGAAATGCCACCGCGTATCCGCCGACGATCACGTACCTAACGCGGGCGGCGTTTAACAACGCGACAAACTCGCGCAAGTCTTTGGGAAGTTTCATCGTTGCTCCGTTGGGTGTTGATCAGTTCCAGCAGAATATCCATGCGTTGTGCGGGAGAAAGAGACCTGTAATAGGCCCGATCCGCCGCATCCGCCGCGCGATGAGAGTCAAATTTGCGTCCGATCTTCTCCATGTCGGTATTATACCACAACATCAAAACAGGATTATTTCTTTGAATAGGCGGCCTTAATCCCCGCGAGCATCGGATAATGTTTCGTATTGAGTGTGGCCAGATCAGAATTCTCAATCTGGGATGTTGCGGCAATGATCGCATCGGCCAAGCCCACCCCATGCGACCTGCCGAAGGTCTGCTTCAACAATCCGCCAATCCTGGCATTCTCCACCGTAACCGGAATGGTCCGGAATAAAGCAAAAACGGCGTCCAGGAGTTCTTGCTCCGCGCCGCCCCGAACACCCGCGTACAATTCCGCCACGGTAATGGAGGACAATACAATATGATCCGCGTGTCTTTTCAGAAACGACACGGCTTTTTCATTTCCGCGCAGATAATCGATCATCACATCTGTATCGACCAATATCGCCTTGGGCATGTTCATCCTCTATCCCATTGGGAACGCAAAGTCCGGAAATCAGGAAGATCTTTGCGGTCCGCCCATATCCCCGCCGCTCGGTTCAGCACACGCTCTCTTTGTTTATCACTGAATTGTTCGATAAGCCGGTCAACAGCCTCCCTGATCAGGTCGCTTTGGCTTCGCCCTGTTGTCAGGCATAGTGCGTTGAGTCCCCTGTGTTCATCGTCCGTCAGATAAAGTTGCGTTCGGAACATAACAAATTCATCTCCAACATATACATTAGGATTATACAGTAGAATCCACTTCCGGCCAATTTCATGCGGGTAAATTCCGCATGAAACCGATGGCTCATCCGCGTCCGCCGGGGCGGGATGCCAGCCACGTCGCCACCTCGGCGGCATTCTGATCCGGTGGAAAGACCGGATAAAAAACGTGCTCAACCGTACCATCCAGTATCACCATCGTGAGACGTTTGAGCAACGTCATTCCTCCGGTTTCAAACGTCGGCAGACGCATGGCTCTGGCCAAGATGAGATCGGCATCTGAAAGAATTGGAAATGGCAGATGCAATCGCTCCGCGACTTCGCGCTGATAATCCGGGCTTTGTGTGGAAAGGCCGAACAAATGGCGAATACCTACGGTTTTCAACCGCGCAAAATGATCTCGGAAGGCGCAGGACTGCGGCGTACATCCGCGTGCGCCGGGAATCAAATCCCACCCGTCTGGATTGGCAATACCGGGCTTTCCCGTCCGTGGATACGCATAGACCACAACCCTGCCCGGAAGTGTGAACAGGTTTACCGTCGTGCCATCGGTAGCGGCAAGTGCGATGGAAGGGACTCGCATGCCCACCAGATGGCGGGCCGCGCCGTCATCCACCGGAGCCGGAATTGTTGACCAATCTGGTGCTTCGATGGTGCTGTTCGTCCTGGCCTCTGTTCTCGTTTTGAGCCGTTTTACATCTGCGGCAATTTTCCGATTGGGTTTTTTCATTGCATTTATTTCCGCATGGACCAATAAATATAATCTCATCGGCCTCAACCTGGTGCCACTCCTACGCGAGCGCAAGGAATTCCCGCAGGGCCGATGCGCCATTGTGCATTTCATCACGCGCCGCGTAGACAAATGTGACGTTGCCTTTCTTCATGTATGCCCGCAGGTTTTCCACCGCTGGCTGATTATGCCGCAGCTCATCCCAATACCGCTTTTTAAATTCTTCCCATTTCACCGGATCGTGGCCGAACCACTTCCTCAGTTCCGTGCTGGGAGCGACATCTTTGAGCCACAGGTCAATTGCGGCCTTTTCTTTGGTCACTCCCCGCGGCCAGAGGCGCTCTACGAGAATCCGCAATCCGTCAGCGGAAGATGGTTCATCATAAACCCGCTTGATCTGAATTTTA
>JAJYGE010000353.1 GCA_021785155.1 Planctomycetota bacterium | reverse complement strand
TCAACAATTGTGCAATAGAGCAGATCGATTGCATAGATAACCTTGATACCAAGATGTTACTTAGCCGTCGTTTCGCATGTTGTGCCTTTTTCGGGTGAAATAACAAGCATTTTCTGGCCATAGGGCGAACGCAAAAATGGGTGTTGTCCAAACACGCATATCTGTTACATATCCGCCTGACGGGATTTCCCTTGCCGTATACGCCTCTGATTTCCGATAATAATGGGCATACCGACGCCACATACAACCGTTTTCATGCTTACCTTGACATTGGCCAATTGCCGCACTATCCTAACTATTAGCTGGTGCGACTTTGTCACTACCACAGCGATTCAGGGGCGACGCGAAAGTAGGCATTGACGAACGCATCTCCGTTAATCTTGGCCGGAATTCTTACCGTTGGTTTTTATTGCCAGTCCGGTGGCAAGAGAAGGCGTTTTATGAAAGGGAGAGGTTTTATGCAGTATTCAAAATTCTCTTTGATTGGTCTTTGCTCTATCACGGCAGTGATGTCGCTAAGCGGAATATCGGAACTTCGCGCCAGCACGATCTATGTGCTTACCTCCAGTGAGAATGGGCCGACAGCCCTTATGGCTTCCGGCCTGACCACCAAGTCCTTCTGGGCACTGGGTGTCGGTAGCACCGGCGATTTTTTCAACTCCGGTAACAACGCTTATTCCGGGCAAACGGGAGGGGATGTAACCCCTGCTTTAGCCAATGTGGCTTATGAAAAGCTGTCACAGGTTGTAGTCGATGAAGAGGGCGACAAGCAGGGAACGCCGTCACGTATAACCGGTGGACAACTTGTGCAATTGAATAGCAATCAGGAGTTTTTCTCGGAAATAATTGTACCGGATGCCAATTCACATAATCTTGGCGGCGCGGCTCCGTTTGATTATACGCTCTCACAGAATGCGCCTTATTATGTTCGTAGCTTCAATCCCGTACCGAATCTGCCGGGTGGAACTCTGGTTCTTAATGGCAGAACTACGCCCACTCCCGTTCCAACACCGGAACCGGCCGCATTAAGTTTAATGGCCTTAGCTGGATTAGGTTTATTGCTTCTGCCCCGCCGACGGCGTGCTTAACAACTGCTCCCCCACCGTTAAACTCTGCCATAGAAATTCCACAAGTGTGGTAGCAAAACGTAATATGCCACAGGCAAAGACCTCAGTATTGTCAGACAATCTCCTATGGTGCATATTGCGTTTCCAACAGGTAATGAAATGAATGGCTCGGCAGGAACTTTTTGCGAACAATCCTTGGCTGGGAATCGCCGCTTTGCTTTGACCCGATTTAATTATACCGCTTGAGAAACATTTCGTTTCGTTTATATTGCATACTTTGGGCGGTATAGAACCGTCGCCCGAGGTGGGTGTTCGGAATGACCGTCCGTTGAGTGTGTTGTAACTTTGGAGTTGTTAACATGAATCGTATGCGTCTATTTACCCCCGGCCCCACAAGTGTTCCAGAAGAGGTCCTTTTGGAAATGGCGCGGCCCGTATTTCATCATCGCACGCAAGACTATAAAACGCTTTTTGCCGCAGTCAATAAGCTCCTTCAGCAAGTGTTGCAAACCGCCAATCCAGTGGTAACCATATCGGGTAGCGGAACGGCGGGGTATGAATGTGCCATGATTAACATGATCCCGCAGGGCGGGAAAGTTCTATGTCTTTCCAACGGTAAATTCGCCGAGCGATGGGGCACCATTGCCAAGCGTAATAAATGCCAAATCACCGAATTGAAAGCTGAATATGGCCATGCGGTGCCACCGGAGCAAGTTGCTGATGCGCTTTCAAAGGGTAGTTTTGATGCTGTTACACTGTGCCATAGTGAAACCAGCACCTGCACCGTTAACGATTTACAGACCATCGCCGGCCACGTTCGAAAAACCGATGCGATCTTAATTGCTGACGGGATCACCAGCGTCGGTGCCATTCCGGTAAAGCCTGATGAATGGGGTGTCGATATTCTGGTAACCGGTTCACAAAAAGCGCTCATGTTGCCGCCGGGGCTGGCTTTTTTGAGCGTTTCAGAAAAAGCCAGGAAGAAAATGGAATCCGTCACGCAGCCGAATCTTTACTTGAGTCTGCCCCACTATCTCAAGAGTCTGGCGGAGAACGATGTGCCATGGACCCCCGCGGTAACGCTGGTGCGCGGGCTGCACAAATCATTGGAAATGATCACACAGGAAGGCCTGGAAAATGTCTGGAAGCGCACTGCCGCTTTCGCCCGCGCCACCCGCAGCGCGGCCATCGCCATGGGACTGAAGGTCTTTTCCAGCAACCCCTCGGACTCCGTCACGGGCATTCATTATCCTCCGGGCTTCGATGACAAAGCGTTCCGTGGGGCGCTGCGGAAGCAATTTAATATCCACACGGCCGCCGGACAGGGCACCATGGAAGGAAAAATTTTCCGCCTAAGCCACATGGGATATGTCGATGCGTTTGACACGCTTGGCGTCATCAGCGCCATTGAAGTGGTGCTCAAGCAGCAGGGGCATGCGTTTACTTATGGTGCCGGCGTAGGTGTGGCACATCAGGAGCTTTCCAAGCTGGTACTTTGATGTGCCACGATTAAAGCTACCCGCAAAAAAAGAAAAACACCGGCACTGGTGCCGGTGTTTTTTTTATGCGTACCAGGGGGAACGCGGTTTACGTATGCACGTCATTGGCCCGTGGGTGGGCGTGTTCATACACATCTTGAATACGTTTTGTGGTCAGATGTGTGTATATCTGAGTCGTGCTAAGGCTCTGGTGCCCCAGGAGTTCCTGCACGACACGCAAATCAGCACCGTGATTCAGCATGTGTGTGGCAAAACTGTGCCGCAGTGTGTGCGGACTTATATCCGGATCCAGATGGGCTTCAATAAGATATTTATCGAGCTTACGACGCACGGAGCGTGTACTGAGGCGTTGGCCGTGTTTGTTAACAAACAACGGAGCATTAGGTGAATCCGTGGTCATGACCGCCTTTCGCATGACCATATATTTCGACAATGCATTCACAGCGGTTTGGCCCACCGGACTGACGCGCTCCTTTTTTCCCTTTCCGCGGACCTTAATGACACCGCCGACAAAATCCAGATCCTCCACGTTCAAGCCCACAAGTTCACTCACGCGCAGGCCGGAAGAATAAATGACTTCCAGCATGGCTTTGTCGCGTGATCCAAGAATGTCCAGGTCATTGGGTGTTTGTAACAGGCGTGTTACCTGTTCCTCCGTCATAAATTTAGGCAGGCGTTTGTCGAGTTTGGGCGTGCGGATGCTGAGCATGGGGTTGTTGCCGGTCAGGCCGCGTTTGTTGAGAAATTTGAAAAAGCTCCGGAGCGTGGCAAGTTTTCGGGCCACCGTGGCTTTGGAATAACTATGTTCACGCATGTGCTGCAGATACCGCCGTACATCCTCAGCGTCCGCATTCAGCAGTAATTGTTCAATATGTTCCGGCCGCGCCTCGGAGGGATGAGCGTCCTGTTCTGACTGCAGTTGCCGTGAAAGGCTGACTGCGGCATTACCAGCGGCGGGCTGAGAAAGTAAAATACTCGCCGGGATGTCCTGCACACCCGCCAGGAACAGTCCAAACTGCCGGAGATCAGCACCATAGCATTTACTGGTATATGTGGAGAAATGCCGTTCATACTGAAGGTAATTGAGAAATTCCTGAACGCGTTGTGGTAAAGCAAGAATGTCCATAAAAATCATCTACTCCGAGGCCGGTTGCCGGCACGCCATCCATCCGAGGATGGCATAACCGAACGATCCGACCACCTTAAAATTCTGTCATGAGCCTAATCCATTTGGCTCCAAACCACCCTTTTACCGGAATGGTCTGATCAAACATCCCCGCGATACACCGCAGCCTCAAGTCGGATGGGCTGCACAAAGACCCGACAGTCTTTGATCGCGGATTGGTTTGACGACCATATCCATGAATGTTTATCGGCAATTGCAGTCAAATGGATGAGATACAATCCATTTTCAATATATTGGAAGATTGGCTATAGGACGCTGGCAACGTGAATTTCATCAGAAACGCCATATTTTGGAGCAACGACGGCCATTTCGGACTTAAAAGCCGATGATTTTATCAGCATGCCGGTACGTGCTGTACCGGTGGCGTACGTTGCAGATGTGAAATTATGGCCGGGCCTTTTGAAAATTTAATGCCGCTGGGCATAATCCAGTCATAGTGTGGTATTCCATTCTGACTTTTGAGGATGTGAAAAAAGCCCTTGAAACGCGGTTCAATCTCCAGCACATTGGTTTGATTACTTTCCGGGAATCTCTCCAGGCAACGAAGTTGTGAAGGGGATAGTGGTTGCAGGCATGGCACTGGTTCCCGACATCGCGTATGGCGCCTTTCCCATGGTACTATGACTGGGGCGAGGTTGATCAAGTGATGCAAACATCGCGCGCCGACGATTCGTAATTCGCTCAAGGTGGAACATCGCATTCATTTCGCCGGAATGACAGAGTGTATACAACATTGTTACAAGCCGCTGATAGGAAATCGCAATGTAAGGCTGCTTGGGATTGAATTTGGGAGAAAATGGATTCGGTGCGCTGGCCAATGCTGTAATTACCGCCGGCAACTGCGGCGAACATTTTAGTTTGGTCACCATTTGCGTCAAGGGATCACGGTAATAAAGCAGCACCGGCAAGGAGGACTTACCGCTTTTAACTGTTGGGCTGGTGGCCGGATAATTTACGGTCAGTGCGCCATGCGGGCTTATGTAGAGCGTGCCCGGTACCAGAGAAGGCACTCGACCGATGATCGCAATGACCGGCAGACGATGAGATGTGGCATAAATAATAGTCGACGTATCAACGGGGAGAACGTTCATGAGAAATTTACCCGCAAATGGAAGCTGATAGATATGACTGGAATGAATGGCGGCCAATCCATGAAAGGCCATGATTTTCAGTTCCGGATCGCTGGAATTAAGCAGTTTGGAATAAGCCAGCGTCGCATTTATCCGATCACCACATCGCGACAAATCGCGTATGGCGGTTCGCTGAAACGGGCTTTTGGCGTTAACCGCGTATTTCGCCAGGACCGCAATGGCGTCTTGATCCCCGATAAAACTTCCCGCCAGAACACAATAAAATCGCACCGCCGACTGTGGAGATCCGTAATGCAGTCGCAGCATCGGAATAATGGGGCGGCCTAGCTGCTCCAGCGCCAGCGCTATTTTTTCATCCGGCGCATTCGGATCACGCAGGGCATTGATCAAAACAGCCGCCTGCGAATGGGCAAATCCCGGCATGTCACGTTGCAGATAAAGGACCATGACGCGCCGGACAAACCGACCTGGATGCCGGCGATATTTTTCCGGAATTCGCAGGCGGATCATCATATCATTTTCCGCCGTGGCCACCGGTGGATAAGCGCCGTAGCGTTCATTGATGATCCGCTCCACCAGCGCGCTGATCCGATACGACGGGCTATATAATTCAAGCATCACCGGCACGCTGTCAGTAACGACCCCCCCACCGAGAATTCTCCCATTACGAATGATTTGTTGGGGTTGCTTTAATGAACCATGCGCGTTAAACGGATTGCAAAAGACCGGCCCCATACCTTGCGCGATGGCGCTGGTCTGCACGGCCAGACGGATATGGGTTCGCAATGGTACCGGCCAAAGGAGGCCATTTTCCAGATTGGTGGTGGCGGTGCCTGGAAGCGCCGTGACATACAAATCAAAATGGGTTCCCGCGGTGGCCATGGGCGGAATCGCCCCTTGCACAAACACCGCACTAACCTGACGTGAATTTAAGATACGCTGCGGATTGTATTGCTCCGTGCCGCGGTTAAGGTATCCGACACCGTTTTTGAGGAGACGATTCACGAGAATGTTACGTATTGCCGGGGCCATTTCACCGCTGCCGGTATCTGGCAGGCCCGCGACAACCCCCCATCCGCGCACAATAACGGGACGGTCATAAGCCTGCGTTACAACTGAAGCGATCGTTCCACGCAGCGCCGGATAAATGGTGGGATTAAGGTGCATGTCTTGAAGAGAAATCGGAGGCCGACTGGGCCGTTTAGGTTGACTGGAACACGCGACCAAACCTATGCCGAATATTCCTACTGACGCCAGAACCGCAAGCCGTTCAATATGTTTAATATTCTTCAACATGTATCCACCAATGAAACCCACCGTATCTATCCGCTTTTTATTCACTAAACGCACATAGCATAACCCCCGGCGGACTCAAAAGCCAAGGACACTTCTCAGCGATAATTGTTAAACTGGACTGGAATTTCCGGCGGCTTGTTCCGCAAGTCCGTCATGACTGCCTGCAGATCGTCCTTTTTGGCTCCACTGACGCGAAGAGATTCCCCCTGAATGCTGGCGTTGACCTTCAAACCCAAATCCTTGATTCGCTTCTGCAGGGCCTTGGCCGTTTCACGATCAATACCGCTTTTGAGTTTGATCTTCAACCGCACGGTATTGTGGGTGGCGGATTCCAACTTCTGCTTGTCCAGACTGCGTGGATCCACACCACGTTTGACCATTTTCGATATCAGCACCTGAACTACGGCATCAAGCTGCGTTTCATTGTCCGCGGTAATCGTTATGAGCTTTTCCTTTTTATCCAATTCCGATACCGCCGCAGCAGTTCCACGGAAATCAAAACGCGTGCCTATTTCCCGTTGGGCCTGCACCACGGCATTATCGAGTTCTTGAAGATTGACTTCATTGACGATATCAAAAGATGAATCCGCAGCCATATCCAAGCTCCTTTTATTGATTCGATTGTTTATTCCTGACGGAACCGTCCGCCGATACTTACCAGCCGCGGTATTTGATAATATCCGGCGGCAAACGCTTACGTTGAATTAACCTGTGCACCGGCCCGATGACCGCAGCAATTACAAAGGCCCAGATCACCGCTAACAGAACATATTTGGCCCAGTCCGGGTCTTTCGGAACCGCTATGATTGCCGGATGCGTCCCGGAGATACCGGATACCTCGGCTGAGGCGGAATTCCACGACACACCCGCCATCAGCAGCGCCGAAATCAAACCCGCCATACTTGATTTGAACTTCCCTCGGGCCACGCATAAAAAAGCGTGGCTGGATACCCACTGGGTATTTACGGGCGTTTTCATGTGATCACCTTGTTGAGCGGGTAACTGATCAGCCCCGTGGCTCCGGCCCTTTTCAGGAGCGGAATAATCTCGCGCTCCATTTTTTCCTCCAGAATCACTTCCACGGCCACCCACATTCCATCGGCCAGAGCCGAGATCGTCGGCGATTTCTCGGCCGGCAAAATCTTCAGCACCGCATCGAGTTTGTCTTTTGGAGCATTGAGTTTAAGACCAATTTTTTCCCGTGCATTGATCGCCCCTTGCAGCAGCAGGGAAATATTTTCAATTTTTTCACGCTTGAATGTTTCCTGCCAGGCTGAGTGGTTGGCGATTAAACGGGTGGTGCTGGTCAGGAGGGTATCAATGATGCGCAAATTATTAGCACGAATGGACGAACCGGTCTCGGTAATATCGACAATGGCATCAAGCAAACGAGCTTTAACTTCAGTCGCCCCCCAACTGAACTCTACCCGAACCGGAATGTTCCGTTCCTGAAAATAGTTCCGCGTGACATTGATTAATTCCGTGGCAATCACGCCATTTCGCAAATCCTCAGCACGCTGCACGTTGGATTCATGTGGCACCGCCAACACCCATCGCGCCGGTCGGCTGGTGGCCTTGCTGTATACCAGTTCCGCCACTTCATGCACATTGGATTTGTTTTCTTTAATCCAATCTGAGCCAGTCAGGCCGACATCAATGACGTTCTCTTCCACATAACGGGACATTTCCTGCGCGCGGAAAAGTACGACTTCAATGGAGGGGTCGTCAATGGATGGAAAATAGCTGCGTTCATTAATCGAAATACGCCAGCCGGCTTTGGCAAAAAGATCAACCGTCGCATTCTCAAGGGAACCTTTGGGGATTCCGAGCCGGAGAATATGGGGAGATGACTTTAACACGCGGATCTCCAAATCACAAAGTGTGGTATATCAGACCATTCAATCATTGCAACCAACTATTTAGTCTTACCGGAAGCGGATTTTCCCTTTCCGGATTGTTTGGCATGGCCCGTGATTGGCCGGGTCGGCGCGGGCTTCACCGGCGGATGTGCCAATGCGGGAATTTCCGCCGGGATTTTGGCGGACTGCGTAGCCGTGGAAGCGTTGACCGGTGGAGGAGCCAGCATGGGTGATGGAATCTTCGCGGCCTTGGGCCAAACCTTTGGAGTCCATTCATCAATCTCTTTACGGGCACCACGATGAAATTTCAGCATATCCCCGGCGCGAATGTGCTTTTCAAGTAAATGCTGTATTTCCGGAAGCGGCATATCCGCGGGAAAACAGTCTTTCGTAACCAGCCAGAGCTGCAACTTGATATCAACCGGGGCGGCGGCAACGTCGAAACATTCCAACGCCACGACCGCTTCAACATAAGCATTCATCCCCGCCAATGTTTGAAGGTACTTCCGGATATCCGCCTTTTTCATTTGATGCAGACCGTCAAGGCTCATCTGATGCTCACGATCAAAAATCGATTGCAGTGTTCTGTGCAGCATGGCACAACGAGATTCGGCGAAAGGATACCGTACGCCCAGTGACGCGGCCAATTCAATGGCTGGCGTTACACGCAACTCATTAAAATCGACCACTGAAGTCATAATGCGCTCTTCAGCCGCCAACAGGCGATTTGAATCGCAATCAAACTCCAGAAAGGCCCTGACAAGCCGCGCCAGCGGCTCCAGCTTTTCGGCATGCCCCGTTGGAGCGGCTTTAATAAGCCGCTTGACGATCTTATTCAAGGTATCCAGATTAAAACCTGCTTTATTCATAAGGAACCTCATCTCAAGGGATTGTTCTCATCCGGAATCACGACGGGGGGAACTTCCGCCCCGTCGGCTACATGGTCTTCTTTTACAGATTTATTCAGCGCTTTAAGCACCTCGGCTTGCCGTTTTAAGGATTCATCAAGTACAAAAGCCAAATGCGGGGCATATCTGATTTTCATGCCATTGGCGACGTGTTTTTGGATCACACCACGCGCCGAATTCAGGCCATTCATCACGGTTGCTTCCGGCAACTCCGACAAGACGCTGATAAAAACGCGAGCTTCGCGTAAATCGGGTGAAACCTGCACGCGCGTGACACTTAGCAAACCGATGACGCGTGGATCGGAAAGATCACGCTGGATCGCCTCGCTGACCAGGCGGCGAACCTGTGATTCAATTTTCTGCTGTCTGATACTCATTAGATATATTCCCGTTTCGCGCGGTACAGATCACTCCCCCCGCTCCTGGCTTGCCGATCCGGATGCTTGGATAATACAGCTCCGTCGGGTTGCCATTAGAGGGTTCTGGCAACATCAATGGTCTTATACGCTTCCACCCGGTCGCCAATTTTAATATCATCGTAGCCGGCGATTTTAATACCACACTCCAAACCACCGCGAACCTCACGCACATCGTCCTTGAAGCGCTTCAGCGAATCCAGCGCCAGGTTTTCCACGACCACCACACCATCGCGTATCAGACGATACTTGCTGCCGCGCTGCAGCAAGCCATCCGTGACCATGCAACCGGCGATATTTCCCAGCCGTCCCACGCGGATTACCTGACGGATTTCCGCATGTCCGAGCGTCTGTTCCTGCTGTTCCGGCGATAACATTCCGCCCAAAGCCTTGCGAATATCATCCGTGATTTCATAAATCACACGATAGAGACGAATTTCAACGCGAAGTTGCTCCGCGAGTTTGCGGGCCGACTCATCGGGTACCACGGAAAATCCGACGATAATCGCGCCGGACGCATCCGCCAACAACACATCGCTTTCGGAAATGCCACCCACCGCCGCATGAAGCAACTTTACCTGCACTTCGTCCGAAAGCTCCTCAGTCATGGTTTTCTTCAACACATCGACCGATCCCTGCACGTCGGCCTTGAGAATCATATTGAGTTCACGCACCTTATCACGTTTGATGGTGTCAAAGAGATTGTCCAGCGTCACTTTTTGACGACGGGCAATTTCATTTTCACGGTCCATCTGCGAGCGTTCATGAGCGATGGTTTTGGCTTGCGCCGGATCAGTCACAACGTACATCGAATCACCACCGACGGGTACCTCGTCCAATCCGATAACTTCCACGGGCGTCGCCGGTGCTGCCTCGGTGATACTGTGACCCTTGTCGTCTAAAAGCTGTCGAACCCGTCCCGAAGTCGGACCGCAAACAATGGAGTCTCCAATCCGCAGCGTGCCGTTGCGCACAATCACGCGAGCGACCACGCCGCGCAAGGGATCCATGAACGCCTCAACAACTGAGCCGCGTGCGGGCATTTGCACTGCCGCCTTCAGTTCTCGCAAAGTGGCAACATAATCCAGATACTCAATAAGTTCCTTCACACCTGCGCCGCTGACGGCGCTGGTACGAACAACTTCCACATCGCCGCCCCATTCCGCGGGATTCAAGCCCTGCTCCGCCAACTGGCCCAGAACACGGTTGGCATTAGCCTCGGGCTTATCAATTTTATTAAGCGCCACGACAATCGGTACATTGGCGGCTTTGGCATGACTTATGGATTCTACAGTTTGCGGCATGACGCCGTCATCCGCAGCCACGACCAGCACCACCACATCCGTAATATTGGCTCCGCGTGCCCGCATGGCCGTGAAGGCTTGATGGCCCGGCGTGTCCAGAAACGTAACGCGCTTGGGCTTTCCGTCGGAACCGGTAATTGTAACGGTGTAGGCACCAATATGCTGCGTAATGCCACCGGCTTCGCCAGCCGCCACATTACTGGATCGAATCTTATCCAGCAGGCTGGTCTTACCATGATCCACATGCCCCAGAACGGTGACAATTGGAGGACGCAACGTTTTTTCCGCGGCCTGTTCCCGCTCGGCGTATTGCCGCTGTAAAACAGCAAAAAGCGATTCCCTTTCCTTTATCAGAAGTTCCACACCGTACTCCAGTGCCAGAAGCTGCGCGGCGGCCACGTCCATGGGTTGATTGACCGTCAACATTACCCCCTGCTCCATAAGCTTCTTGAGCAAATCACCGGCCTTAACCCCCAATAGTTCCGAAAGCTCACGCGCGGTCACCGGCGGTGTGACGGAAATGGAGGAGGGCCGTTGGTACTCAACATGGGCGGATTGCTCACGTTGCTGGGATTTATTAAGCGCACGACGATGAGCCCGAAGTTTACCGCCCGTGGCCGAAGCCAGACGTTCCGCGCGATCTACCAGATCCGCGTCGGTCCAATAGCCCGCCGCCAGATCCGGCCCGGCATCCGCGGTGCGACCAGTAGGTCTACTTGCACGCCCCCCCTTGCGCCGGGGAGAGTGTCCCTCTTCCTCATCGAGATTGCGTTCAGTATGATGTCGCCCCTTATTGCGCCCGGAGGAACCGGCGGAAGACTGCCGATCCGGCATTGGACCGCCGGCGAATCCGCCCGGAGCCGGACGTGCCCGTGGACGGGGAGCTGATACCGCCTCCGGCGATTCCACGCGCACTACTTTGGGACCTTGTAACTGGGCGGGAGTAGGAACGTTACGCGTCCCCGCCGGCGTAACGACCAATTTAGCCACCACATTCGGCACACCGCGCGGCGTAATTTTCGCGGTTGGCTTGACCGGTTTGACCGGTGTCGCGGCGGGAACCGCAGCGGGCGGAAGAACTTCCGCTGGTGGTGCATCTGAAGCCGGACTGCCGGGTGCCGTAATGGGGAGTTCGGCGGCACTGGTTTTGTGTGCGTCCGGCGCAACCGTTTTCGTCATGTCCGCAACAGATGTTTCCGCGGCTCGATCCGAAACGGCGGTAACATCAGCCACCGAAGACTCATGGGCTGACGACATGGTCTTTTCGGATGACTCGGCATCTACAACCGCCACGTTACCGTCATGGTCATCCGGTGTCTTGCCGGCATTCGCAGCGGGTTTGCGCCCGCGCCGCGCGGGTTTTCCGGCAGTACCCGCCGCCTTGGGCCGGCCAACGCTTTTTTTCTTCACCTTTTCCACATCAACATGTTCCGTCCGCTCTACGGCGGTAGTTGGAGATGTGGTACTGAACCATTCCCGAATTGTGGCCGCAAGCCCCGCGCTGACCACACTGAGGTGGCTGTCTATATTCGGAACATCTTCCGCTTTACATTTAGCGATGATCGCTTTGCTGTCAACGCCAAGCTCGCGGGCAATCTGGAATACTTTCTGTACGCGCAATGAAAACTCCCGTATAGCCGAACGCCGGATGACCGCATCAGCCATCCCGGCCGCCATTGGTACTTATTTATGCGGACGGAGCCGATTCCGCCGATGATGAATCAGACGCGCCAACCGCGGACGCCTCCGGATCCGCGGTGCCGGCATTCACGGCAGCCTGCGGTGCGTCTTCCCCGGTGGACTCGACAGATACATTCTTATGATCTTCATTCTCTGAACCCGGATCATCCGTTGTGGCATCCGCCGCGACATCAGTTGATTCCTGCTTAGCCGCTGCTGCTTCCGCCGCCTTACGCGATTTATCCTCTTCCTCCACCCGTTTCCCGGCCTCCCGTCCAACGTCAATGACCTTATTCGCCAGATCCTCGGTCAGTTCCAATTCTTTTACCAGAGGCTCGAAACCAACCTCCTGCAAATCGCGCAAGTCGATGATACCCAGTGCCACCAGGCGATCAATAAATTTATCATCCACACCCTCAATGGTGCGCATGGCCTTCTCAAGGTCGTCCAACCCTTTGCTGTATTCGGTCGGCGTGAGAATATCAATATCCCAACCCGTCAGCCGCGCCGCCAGACGGACATTTTGTCCACGCTTGCCGATGGCCAAGGATAATTGCGTCTCATTGACCACCACGGTAGCGCGGCCAAGTTCAAAATTAAGAGAAATATCAACAATTTCCGCAGGCTTTAACGAATTGGTAATCAACACCTGTGAGGATTCGTTCCAGCGCACAATATCAATTTTTTCGCCACCGAGTTCATCAACAATATTTTTAATCCGGCTGCCCCGCACACCCACACATGCACCTACGCAATCAACCTTGGTGTCAATGGAGGATACGGCAATTTTCGTCCGATAGCCGGCTTCACGGGCTAGCGCTTTGACTTCAATAATTTTTTCCTGAACTTCCGGAACCTCCAGTTCAAAAAGCCGGCGTATGAAATCCGGATGGGACCGCGATAACACAATTTTGACATGATTGCCGACATCGCGCACTTCCAGCACCAGACAGCGGATACGCTCACCAACATGGTGCGTTTCGCCGGGAATTTGCTCACTTTTTGGAAGAAAGCCCTCGCAACGTCCCAGATTTACGGAAAGCGATGTTCCTTCGGCCCGGGCGACGGCACCGGTAATAATCTGCCCCTGTCGATCCGCAAATTCCTCCAGAATGCTACCCCGTTCATCCTCTCGAATTTTCTGAATCAATACCTGCTTGGCCGTCTGCGCGGCAATACGCCCGAACTCCCGGTAATCGATTAGCGTTCCGTTCTTAATGACTTGAATGTCGCCGGTCATACGGTCGATGGCGCAGGTTACATCCTCCGCTTCGCCATAAAATTTGCGGGCGGCCGAATGCAGCGACAATTCAATATCTGTAAAAATCGATTCCTTCCCGATGTTTTTATCACGGGCAATGGAATCAACAAGTCGTAGGAGTTCCTGGTTCATAATAAAGCTTGACCTCGTTTCAGCCAATATTCATACTGCCGCACTGTGGCGACATCCGCCCGAGGCGTGCAATAGCCCCGGCGGGCGAAAAAAATCGCCGGTGCTATGCCTTCTCCGGCCATACCACAGCCGCAAACAGCGCCGTCACACCATGCGGTGTGATCTAAATCAAGGTTCGAGACACGTTTGAAATGTCAACCTTGCAGACACACCTGATGGTGAACTGCAGCCGGGTAAACCGCAACAGCGCGAGGTTGTAATCCTCACGCTGCAACATAATTCAGCTCAATAGCATGCATAACGCTACGCACCTGAATAACCAAACCGGCTTCCAGTACGGAAACGCCAATCGTCCCGAATCTGGAATTTCGTATTATAACCCACTGTGAAAATTACACAATTGGGACATCGAACCATTTTTGTTTTTTGCGCATGACAATACATCGACTTGGATAAAAATTCGTATTTATGAAATACATCTTTATCATTATTTTTGCTTATGTCTGACGTTTTATTGTTTATATACTATAATGAATGGCGATACTAGGTTGTCGTGGTTTACGAAGTATTGAGGTGATATATGTCGGTTGGAAAATGGATTCGCGGTGTGGTCATGGCTGTTGCGGGAACAGGCATTTTACTGCCCGCTTGGACCGCCCGCGCCGATTTCTTTAACCCCAAAGCGCATATTCCTCCCCGCGCTCATCGCGTGCGCATGTCCGGTGGTGAAGCCACTGCTCCGTTGCCGCTGCCCGCCACTCCGGTTCGGCGCTCCGAGCATCATCGCAAGCCGGCTCCACCGGCGCTTATAGGCATGTTGAATCTCAATGAAATACAAGATCACCGTGTCATGAATTATCCCACCGAAACCATCGATTTGGAAACCCTGATGAACTGGACCAATTCACAATTGGGCCTGCATTATCGTTATGTGCAGGTGGACCCCATGAAGTTCAGTTACAGTCCCACGCAACTGCCGGTGCTTTATATCACCGGGTGGACTCCGCTCCCGCGATTCAGCCCTGCCGTGCTTGCCCACCTCCGTGGCTACATCACCGCCGGCGGAACACTTCTGATTAACTCCAGTTGCGGCAGACCGGAATTCAATCAGAGCGTTATTCAATTTGAACATGATTTGTTCCCCAATCGTCCCTTCGGCCCTCTTGCTCTGGACGATGCTTTGTATCATGATCTCAACCGCATCAGCGCCATGCGTTTTCGCAAAGGATTCGGACCTTGGAAAAAAATTCCCGCCTATCTGGATGTTATGTACATGGGTTGCAGAGCCGCGATTATCTTCTCACCTATTGACATGAGTTGGGGCTGGAATGCGGCCGCGCATCCGATCAAGGGCGGAACACTTTATTCTCAGCAGGGCGCACTGCGGCTGGGCGCAAATATCATGACGTACGTCCTAGCCAATTTTCAATATGCACGAGCGTTTGAAATTCAAAAAATATATCAGCAACAGCGTATCGCCACCCGCGATCAGCTTGTGGTGGCACAAGTGGTAACCAACGGCGACTGGAATCCCACGCCGCACGGCCTGCCGAACCTGCTGAAATTTATCGATCAGAAAACCACACTAAGCGTGCAATTCAAACGGGAAAAAGTAACCTTGGATTCACTGAAAATCGGCGCGTACCCGATTCTTTATATGACCGGACTTCGCAATTTTGCCTGGACCGCCGCGGAAGTTAAGAATCTTCACAACTATCTCCATGCCGGCGGCGTGCTGATTGCGGATGATGCCATGGGTGCCAGCGCCTTTGATGATGCCTTCCGTAAAGAAATTCAACTGGTGTTGCCGCACCATAAGCTGCACATGCTTCCGATGGATTCGCCCATTTATCACGACGTATTTAACATGGAACATGTGGATTACTCGGCCGTAGTCCAAAGCGCCGCACCGGATTTACATCGCCCCGTGCTGGAAGGCATCAGTATTGACGGCACCCCGGTTGTCATCTACAGCCGAATATCGCTTTCCAACGGATGGGAAGATCTTCCGAATCCTTACGCCAAAGCCTATTCTACGGAAGATTCACTCAAGCTGGGCACCAATATTCTGGTGTACGCCATGACCCACTGATCATTTGTACCGGGCAAGAAATTTCCGCCGGGATTGAATAATCGGCTGTGCCACCGCGCGATGAACTTTGATGTACCAACTGCGATTGTTGGCCCGTTGAAAATCGGCCGGTGCGCATATCTGCGGAGCTAATCGTGTTTTATGCTTATAGAAGTGATACCAATCTTCTTTTTGTAATCGGCTTAAAATCCAGCGTGCCAGGAGATTATCGCGTTTCCCATGGCGACAATAAAATGAAATCTGAAAATCAATGAGATAGGGCCTGCCATCGGCACCATAAAGAATATTCTCCCGCTTGTTGGTATCCACATACGCAATATGCCGCGCGTGAATAGCCGTCAATAACGTCTGAAGGCGATCAAAAAACTCTGCACCCGGAGCAAAATCGGGGTGCAGATCATCGCCCGGTATGAATTCATGAACATATCCCGTCGGGCCGATTTTTCCCATAAATGTCGGCACGCCTTCCAGCCCGTCCAATGCTTGAAACACTGCAATTTCATGCCTTGCAATGATCTCCCCCAGCCATTGCATCGGCAATCCGAAGAACGGATATGTCCGCTGCAATTTTACTACCGCTTGTGCAGGAACCAGGTGCTGGCCATTCTTAACCGCCGCCCCACCATCTGGTGGCACGCGTTGATACAAACCCGTAGCTGCAAAAAAATCGTGCTTAAACAGCTTAACAAATTCAAAAGTGTGTCCCATCACCACCACGCGCTGCGGCAATGCATCATATCCCAGCGCAAAAAATGACGCCGGCTCTCGCCGCCTCGCTACCGTTTCTGCCATTATCATCGCATCATCCTGCTTCATGGCGCAGAAGTATACTGCACCCGGCCACCATTGCCATCCTGACGATTACCACCGGTGGGCGTGGATCATTGTGTGGCTGGCATCTTCGGCTTCGCGGAAGTGCTTTTCGATTTGCAGTATTTCCGCCTCCCGATCAACAAATGCCTTCACCACGCGCGGAGCGAAATGTTTACCGAATTGGCTCCGAATGACACCACTGGCGTGCTGATGGCTGTGCGCCGCTTTTTCAACCCGCCGTGACATACTGGTGTCATATCCATCCATCAGCGCCATTGGGTGAGTGGCAATATTTCCGGGCAGGCGGCGAAATCGACGGCATAAATTCCAGCGCTAAGAGAATGCTTGGCCTTGGGAACTCGCATCGCGGAGGCCCGCCCAGATTTATTGCCACGTCAGCGCCATTGCCGCCATGCGTCATGGTATGATTCTTTGGATGCGTTATATTACGGTGTCGGGAGTCGTTGCATCCGGCGTCGGACCTGGTAAAAGGGGTTGGTTGATATGGAACACGTTCAACGCATAGGGATTATCGGAGGATCGGGACTCGGTCAGCATCTGTTGTTGCCGGGCGATGGACAGGCGGTTGATATTCAGACGCCATTTGGTCCGCCGGCGGCACCGCCAATACTGGCCGAATGGAAAGGTATACCTGTGGCGATTCTGGCGCGGCATGGTTCAGGGCACGTATTTAATCCCACGCAGATTCCGTACCGGGCCAATATATATGCCTTAAAAATGCTGGGATGCCGATGGATTGTGGCATCCGGAGCGGTGGGCAGTCTGAATGAAAATATGCATCCGCGACAATTGGTGCTGGTGGATCAGGCCATTGACCGAACCGTGCATCGGATACCGACATTTTTTGACCACGCCGCCGTGCATGTTGATTTTGCCGAGCCGGTGTGTGAGAAACTTCGGAACATTGTATATGAAAGTCGGACGGAACTGGCAACCGATGCCGTGGTGCATCCGCGCGGAACGTATGTGTGCATGGAAGGTCCCGTATTTTCCACCCGGGCGGAATCGCGGCTGCACCGCAGTTGGGGCGGCGATTTAATCGGCATGACACTGCTACCGGAAGCCAAGCTGGCGAGGGAGGCGGAAATAAGCTACGCATCCATTGCGCTGGTGACGGATTATGACGCATGGAAGCCGCATCCCCAGGGCCAGCCTGCGCTGGAACTCATGCGGGAAATTATAAGCCACCTGCAGATCGCTTCGGAAAATGCGCTGCATTTAATCCGCGCGGCGCTGGGACGGATATGGGAAGCCCGCCATCAGGACTTTCCGTCACACCGGGCGTTGGATTTGGCGATATTTACGGATAAGGCGAAAATACACCCGGAGGAGCGGCAGCGGCTGGATGCAATATGGGGAAAATATTTTCCCGGCGGCAGTTGAACCCCGGGAGCACCTAAGAAGGATCTTCGGATCCATGGAGTCACACCGTTATGAAACACAGGCACGCAGTCGCAACATCATCCGATGTTATCGAGGCCAGCCGCCTGGCCGCGTCAGCGGCGCTGTGCCTTTTTATTATGCTGGCTTGGGGCCACTTTTCCCGCGCTGCGGTGGTCCGGGCGGCCAATCCCGCGTTAAAGTTACACATGCTTCCAGTGCCCATGCGTGCAGCCGGTCAGCCGGGGCATTTTTCTCACATTCAGATTAATGATTCCTTCGGCGCTCGCGATACGCTGCGCACAGCGCGACGACTCGTGGCCAGCGGTCATTTGACGCAGGCGGTGCGGACCTATCAGCGCATTACCCAGAAATATGGCGACAGTGTGATTCAAAAGTCCGATGGTACGTATGAATCCGTGCGGCAATATGTCTGGGCACATTTATTACGCACACCGGCCATTGAGCGGGGGCTGTATGACCAGATTTACGGGTTAAAAGCTCAGCAGGTTATTCAACAGGCCCGCCAAACTCATTCACTTTTTGAGTTAACGGCAGCGTGCGAGCGCTATTTTGCCGCGGATGCCGCCGCCACAGCTTTGCAGTATGTTGCGGCTCGGCAATTTGAACGGGGACGATTTTCCGTGGCGGCCAATTTATGGATACAGTTGTTGCGGCATCCGGCACTTACCGCCCAACGCCCTCTTCTTCTACATGACGCCGCGGTGGCGGCATGGCTGGCCGGGGAAAAGGATCTGGCCGATAAGCTGCTGAGAGAATTGGCGAAGGACGCGCCCACCGCCACCGGGATCATTGCCGGAAAAAAAGTCAATTTGCTGGCCAATGCCAAAACGGTGCTTCGAACAGCAGCCGCCTTCCGCGCGCCGCCTGAACCGGGGACTTGGCCGACCTTTGAGGGTAATTTCCGGCGTAATCGGATGGCAGTCCGGGGGACACTACCGGCGGCAACCATGTGGGTCAGGCCGTTACACACGTTTGCGAACCAGGCCTCGACCAAGCCGACGTCTCCCCAATTTCAAAATGAACTTCGGCAACTCCTTCCCACATTTGGCCTGACCATGGACCCGGCAACAGGCAAGACCTCCGGCGAAGTACTGTTCTCATCTCCGACCTGCGCCAACGGCATACTTTATCTGAATATGCAGGATCGCGTGAAAGCGGTGGATATTAATTCAGGCTATACGCTTTGGCAGTATCCGCGCGGGACACCGCCTTCCAACAGCGCCGCCGCTAATCTGGCCACATTGATTCGGGCACTGGATCACTACTCCTGCACGTTGTCGCATGGAAATATATACACGGTTTTGACACGTCCGGGCATACCGGGGCAGATGATGACTCCATTCGGCATACCCGCCGCCAGAATGGAAGTGGTTTGCATCAATGCCCTAAGTGGCAAATTAAAATGGCGAACCTCGGCGACCCGACTGGTGACCGGAGCCGCCCATCGCAATGTCTGGCCGGCCTGTATTCCCATGGCCAATCGCCATGCGGTATTTCTCGTGGCGGCGGCGACGTTGGGCGGCACGGGGATGAATGAACTCAATATGGTGCGATTAAATGCCGCAACCGGCAAGGTGCAGTGGACGCATTATTTATGTACCATCACGGGGCCCGCGTATGGCATATCGCCATTTAATACCATCAACATCATCCCCGCCATGGCGGATAACACGCTGTATATATCCACCGGGCTGGGAGCGGACATGGCGCTCAACGCCGATTCGGGGCAGGTACGCTGGCTGCATCTGAATAAAGCCGCGTTCACGCCTTTTACCGCGATGCAATATGGAATTAACCGCCGGATTCCGCCTTGGCAAATAAACGCTCCCATCGTAACCGGGACACGGCTGATTGCGATGGACAACAGCTTTGGTATCACTTCCAGGATACACATCTACAATCGTTGGACCGGCGAGAAACTTATCTCGCTGCCCACGACGTCACTGCATCATGCCGATATTTTACTGGGCGTGATGAACGGCAATATGGTGCTGGCGGGCACCACCATCAGTGCTGTGAATATCCGAACCGGCAAACAGATGTGGACCAGTGTTCCCATACGGACATTTGGAGACATTTCCGGACGGCCATTTATGACCCGGCGGGACATTTATATACCTTTAAATACCGGATTGCTGCTGGTGAATACCAGCACCGGAGCGGTTGATAATATGACCAAATGGCCCGCCGGAAATATCCATCCATCCGGGAATCTGCTGGTGACCGCGCATGAAGTCGTCGTTGTCAATGACCATCTCACCGCCGGATATGCCCGATGGAAAGATGCCCTGGCCTATCTTACCGGTCGGATCAAGGCTCATCCCAAAAGGCCGGCACCATACCTGACGCTGGCCGAAGTCGCTTTCCGTGCCGGCCACAATCCATTGGCACAGCGAATGCTGAATAACGCGGTCAAACTGGCGTTGGCGGAAGTTGCGCCATCCAAGTCGCAAGCAGACCGGATATTTCGCGTGTGCATGAAATTTGCAAATCAGTCAAAACACAAATCCGGTTTGAATCAGGGGGAACTGTTTTATCTGCAAAAGGCCAGCGCTATCGCCGGCCTTCCCAACCAACAGGTCAAGTGGCGCATGGCCATGGCCGCTTATTATCTGGCGCAGTCGCAACCTCGTATGGCTATTACCCTGCTGGAGGAGATTCTGGCGCACGCTTATTTACGCTCCGCGGCGGTGGATTATCGGGGCGTCACCGAGGCGGCGGCGACTGCTGCGCAGACCATGATTCAAAGCGATGCCATCCACAACTTTGGAGTCGCCAGTTATGCCCCATGGGAATTAAAAGCCCGGAAACTCCTGGCCCGGTTCGGGCAGGATCACACGACCGGGACATTGGAACAAATTGTTTTACGGTATCCCAATAGTATGGCCGCCCGACATGCGGGCCGTCTGCTGGCAACACATTTTGCGATCCGGCACCAATGGTCTAAAGCCTACGACATGTTGCTTTGGAGGCGCGCTTCGGGCAGCGGAACAGAGACGAATAATGCATGGGAACTATCCCGACTTTGTAGTGCCTTGGCGCATTTACGCCATTGGAATCAGGCGCTGGTGCTGGCACTTCGCGGGGCCGGAGAATACCCCACATACCAGTGGACCAGCAGTCGGAAATGGACGTTTTTACAATATGCCTTGCATATCAAGCAGACCCCCGCATGGGAAGGTTTAAATCACCGGGCAAAACTTGAGGCAAAAAGCGGATCTCATCTTGTGATATCCGGCGCACTTTCCGGCGACCTGTTGCCGCCACTGGAACACACCCCACGCTTTCGGCGCTATGACTTATTCTTAATTGGAAAGAAAGTATCAGCCGGATATCGGATTTCCGCCCGCAGCGCAAGCGATCTCAAGCCGCGATGGCACTATCTGATTGCCGGGGTGCATCGAGCCTTGCTGGTGGGTTACTGGAAAAATCTCACGATTCTGGCCACCAAAGATCGGATCCTGGCCCTGAACACGCGCACCGGCCTGCTGGCTTGGACAAAGCAGATGGCTTCCACGTCGTTACGGCAT
>JAJYGE010000068.1 GCA_021785155.1 Planctomycetota bacterium | reverse complement strand
CGATCAAATGTTGAGGATATTATGCCAAGCCATTACGCCATTGGACTGGATTTCGGCACCGCCTCGGTGCGGGCGCTGCTTGTGGATGTGGCGTCAGGCGAGGAAATTGCCACGGGCGTGAGCAATTATCGCCATGGCGCAGATGGCGTGATTGTTGATTCACGCGATGCGTTGCTGGCCCGGCAACACCCGCGGGATTATCTCGATGGCACGCAGGCCGTCATTGATGATGTGCTGGCGAATTACGAATTAAATACCGGTCGTGTGATTATCGACTGCTTTAAGGAGCATGGGCTGAATCCTGCCCAGATTCCCGGCGTGCTGGTGGCGAGCCATGCGCCATTTGCGTGGGGGCCTTCGGCGGCCAAGGCGTTGGAAAACGCGCTGGTGCTGGAGCTGGTTGCCAAAATGCAACTTGAAACGCTGGCCTTGGCGCCGGATGTACAACCGATTGCCGACGAACTGCTGGACAAGCATTTTTTGCGAAAGCACGGCCCCGGCGCCTACTACGGTCAAAAAAAGTGAGCATCCATCCTTCGCGCACGATTCCACTGCGGAGCCTTGAAGGGACTGGGATTTTTCGCGGGCTATTGGTTCGTGCCGCTTCCAAGCAATTCAGCGTTTGTCATGCTTTGAGTTAAAAATTGCCGCGTTTGCCCTGGTCCCATGCTCTGGGCGACATTTACAATGTTTCCGTGCGTATTGAGCACCAGTACGGTGGGCAATACCTGTACGCCAAGTTTGCGTGCATCGGCTTTGCCACCGGGCGAATCAATATCTTCTCGAATGGCAATAAAATGCTTATGGATGATGTCTGCCACGCTGGGATCAGTCCAGACCGTGCGATCCATCAGGCGGCACGGCGGGCACCAGGATGCCTGAAAATCCACAAGTAACAGCCGTCCGGTATTGCGGCTTTCCCGCTGGCCGGCACCAAGCCCGGTTTGCCACGCAACATGTCCCGCAGGCGCGACAATGCCCCATTTTGCCGCGATGGAATCAAACCATGGAAACAGCGACACAAGTATCAACGTTCCGGCAAAGAGCGCCATAATCACCAAGGATTGCCGGGGAAAACTGTTGTAATGATTCCGTGGTTTTTTCATCACGCGGTTCCAAATTCATATTCTGATTATAGCCATAGAATCGGTATCACCGACAAATAAGTTAGAAATCGGAATGTTGTCAAGGGAGTTCTCCGTGGCCCCAAGCCGGGGAGAGATAAACAGTTATGAATCAAGGCTGATAACACTTGTTGCGTCCGGGCTTCTTATGCTGTTACTGCGCGTGTGCGGCGATGGGAATAATCAGGCTGAAGGTGGCACCTTTGCCGACATCACTGACAAGTTGGATATCGGCGTGGAGCATGTTGGCCAATTCGTGGCTGATGGTCAGGCCCAAGCCGGTGCCGCCGTGACGACGGGTTACAGATGCATCCAATTGATTGAATTTCTCAAAAATGCTGGCATGGTGTTCAGGGGCAATTCCGGGGCCGGTATCGGTGACGGCTACTTTTACGTGGTCCGCATCCAGGGTTGTAACGGTGATGGTCACGCGCCCGTCGGCAGGGGTGAATTTAATGGCATTGGAAAGAAAGTTGTAAAGAATTTGCTGAAAGCGAGCGGGATCAGTGCTCACCAGAGGCACCGGGGCTTGAACGGCAAGAGATAATTCGATATTTTTTTTCTGAGCCAATGGGCGCATAAAATTCACTAATGACTCGCATACATCCGGCACGTTGATGCGTTCGGTGCGGAGTGCAATTTTTCCGGCCTCGATTTTGGCTAAATCCAATAGATCGTTAATAAGGTCCAGAAGTTGCCGGGCGCTGGTGAGAATGTTGTCAATATAGCGGTTCCAGCGCGGATCATCGGCGGAGGGTTTGGCGGTGGAAAGCAGTTCGGCAAAGCCGATGATGGCATTGAGCGGTGTGCGGAGTTCGTGGCTGACATTGGTAAGAAATTCGGATTTCATTTTGCTGGCTTGAAACAAATCGGTATTGGATTGCGCCAATTCACCAACGCGTGTATCCAAACTGCGATTGGTTGCTTCCAACTGATCCTGCGAGGCTTTTAATGTGGCCAGCATGGTATTAAACGTATCGGATAATTGCTCAAATTCATCGCCCGTGGAAATCGCCGAGCGGATATCCATATCCCCTTTCGCAACTTTTTCCGCGGTATTCCGCAACACGCGCACGGGTTGCAGAATCAGCCGGGTGGTGATGAGGTAAAACACAATAATGGCCAACGATCCGCCAATAAGGCCGGAAACCACAATCACCACGCGATTGAGCAGCAACTGATCGAGATCAGGCGTGATGGGCATGGCCACCTGCACAATTGCCACCAAAGGCGCGACAGTGGAAATGCGTGGAATGGATGGTGCCGTGGCGACTTGCGGTTGCGTGCCGACGGCAGTGCCGGAATGTTTGTTGCTGTGCGGATACAACCATTTTCGCCATTGGGCGTGGCATCGCAGGCAACTAACCGACGCGCGCACTGCGGCGGCGTATTGGTAAACGGGTTGGTGGGGAATGCTCTGCGACAAGTGGCCATACTGATTCTGATGGGAATGTTTGAGAAAATATTTAATGGCGGCCAGTTCAAAGGCGGTGGCATGAGTTGAAGCTGTACCGGGTTTGGGCAGCAATGCGATGGTCGGCTGCGGATAATGCAATCTGCGTAAATGCGCTGCCTGCCAGAGCAGCGCTGATTTACCGGGACTTTCGGGGGCACCCTGTTGAACGTGGGCCGCCCGCAATGTCATGTCCGCCGCGATGCGGGCTTCATATACCGGCTCACGGCTGGTAAGCTGTTCCATGCGCTGCCACGGAACAGCCAGTGCTCCGGCAATGATAACCAGCACGGCGAATCCGAAGAGCAATTGGCATTTCGCCGCCAGGGAAATCGTAAGCTCTTTTTTTGCCATGCCGATCAATCTTTTCAATTAACGTGCGACAGCACCGCATCAACGTACATTCCCATGCCCCGCCGTGCCGGAAGGATTTTTCAGGTCGCAGCATTGGACTGGGATATTTCCATGGCCCGGCGAAAGTACATACGCACGGCGGCGTAATAGCCGAAAATAGCACCGGCCAACCCGGCTGAACTGTAATAAATGGGCAATGTGCGCATAAGAAATAAACCGGTATGCGCCGGATAAGGTTGTGCAAAGTGCGGGGCGAGGAAACCCCCGGCGGCGGAGATTATCGGCGGCGTAATCCAGATAACCCAGGCGTCGGCCTGCGGTGCCAGAACGGAGCTGACAAATGCACCGGCGGCAAAAGCCACCGAACAGGCGAAAATTGCCTGCCCCGGCTGTTGTGATTTCAACAGCAGAAACAGGAAAATACCGGCAACAATAACCGTGGAAATAAACGCCAGAAGATTTTGTGCAATGCGCTGGCCGACGGGGCGATCGGCGAGGCTGTCAACGAGACTATTGGGAAAAGATGGATACCCAGCGGTTGAGGGCACTGGGTTGCTGGCTGACGTGTTTATGGGCCATGGCAGACCCAGATAAAGCGGCCAGTTTCGTGAGCCGATGAGTTCATAAATGCCGCGTGAAAGAGCCTCACCGATGAGAATATAAAAAATCCAGAATATGTTCTGCAAGGCCAGGGTGCGATAGGCACCGGCCAAATCGGTCTGATGCAAGGCCAGCAGCAATGTAACAGGTCCCCAATGGCAGGCCAGAAAAATCAATCCCACCGATGCAATAAAAAGACCCGCATGTGGGGCATCCGGCCAGGTCAGCAGTGTGCCGATGGCAACCGCTGCGACCAGGCCCCCGATCATCGCTAATTCCGCCACCAGTGATACCGCCGGACCGGCGGCCAGTGCCCGGGTGCCATCCATGTTCGGAGATGGAATGACTTTCCCGGCCAGGAAAAGAAAAAAGATTCCCACCACAATGCACGCCACGACATGGCGCGCCTGTCGCAAAAATCCAAACAGCACATGATGTTGGGGTGCCGATGAGTATGTTTCATCGCTTTGCATGGTACCTGCCGTATCGCCTGCCACAATTAAACTCCTTACAGCGTCGTCCACACCGGTTCGTACTGGTGCGGTTGATGGCATCTATTATGTATGGCAATAGAATACGACGCCATTGACTTCAAATAAAATTCCGCCATTGACCAGCAGCCACGACTGTATTTCCGGAGCTTCGGGATCACTGTTGGATCGTGTAAGCTGCTGATCGAGCACAATTGAGCCATTATCCAATCGTCCCTGCCGATCTTTTTGATTTATCAGATACAGGTGCATGACATTGGGCGTTGGCCCGACAGGCCCCTGTGCCATTGCGACGATATCCGGATCGCCAATTTGTGCCGCCGTCAGCGGTGGCCGCGTTTGCATCACAAATTCCGCTTTCCAGGCAATATTGCCGGTACGGGTTGAGATGGCCATTAAATTCCGTGGTGTCAGCATCACCAGCGTATTGTGATTCAGGGCTGTTTGCATCCAGATCATTGAGCTGGAAGTAAGTCCCGCATTCAGCCCCGGCTGATTCCACCGTATGGCACCGCTGGTAACATCCAGGCAGGCCATGCCGGTAGCCGTGGGCGTGATCAGTCCATCCACGGTTAGACAAGCTGCGGTTGGAAACGCATCGTGCAGACCGTTTCGACTCCATATCGGAGCGGACATGCTGATCGCCGGATCATACATTGCCGCGCCTCTCTGGCCGCAAAGCAGAAGTCTTCCT
>JAJYGE010000204.1 GCA_021785155.1 Planctomycetota bacterium | reverse complement strand
CAATGCACGTTGCGCAGCTTTTCCCAATAGTGGGACGCGGCCGCAAGCAGGGGCGCATCAAGATCCACCGCCGCAACCGCACGGACCAATGGGGACAACCGTGATGTGAGGTTGCCCGGCCCCGGGCCAACTTCCAGGATAATATCCTCCGCCGTCAGCTCCGCCACTTGTATGATCTGATCCAGAACGCGCTGATCCATCATAAAATGCTGACCGAGGCGGCGTGTTGGCCGAGTCCCGGCAGCGGCCAGAATGTCCTCTATTTCTCGTCTATTCATCACTTTTCCGGAATCAGTTCAAATGTCAGTGCCGCTGGTTGTCGGCGGCCTGAGGCATCAACATAAGGCCCGTGAACCACCAGCTTGTCCACCACCAGCCGCCGATGATTCAGCCGCAGTTCGGTGGGAAAGCTTTTACCGGAAAAAATAGCGGCGATGGAATCAACAATTTGCGGGGCCGCCACATCGGCATAGCGCGGGCCGGCATATACATCAATAATTTTCCGCACCACTGGTGAAAGTCGGGGAAGCACCGCCTTGAGCCGATCCGTAAGCAGTGATGGAGGCAGGGGAAAATTTCCCAGGCGCAGAGCATCCATGGTGATCCGGGCCTGCGGAACATTCCTGCCGCCGCGGATCAGATCAATCCGCACGCCCACACCAGCCACCGGATTGCCTGGAACGCGGCTGTCCCGGGCGGCAAAGGTAATTTGATTATCGGTAAAACGGACATAAGGATCGGAGAATCCTCCGGGATTATGGGCGGACTTCGATTTTTCCGGCACCCCATACGCCACCGCCAGCAGGCTGTTGACCTCGTGCTGCGTGATGGTCCAGGTGATTGACCCACGGGGCGGATTGCGCAATTGATTTCGTAATGCCATCAGCGAGGCTTGCGCCCGATCGGCCTGATTATAGACGGCATTATTCATTTTATGAATCGGGCGATACCAGTATGGTGGTATCAGCATTAAAGCGATCGCAGCGGCCATAACCAGGGCGATAAGCACAACCACCGCCAGCGCCCAACTGGTGGCCGATTTTGGACGATAACGGCCTATGCGGAAGCCTGTGCGCCGGCCAGTGCCGCGGAATGCCGAAGTTGTACTCACAATGGCCTCCAACTCATGAGTTTTCTCCTGGAAGGGGAGCGGAATGTGCCGCCAGCTTTGGAATGCGGATCCGCATGGTATTATGCAGCTTGAGCTGCTTAAATGCCCCGGCATTAAGCTCGATGGCAAAAGCGATGGGATGTCCGCTGGGATAAAGCTTCTTACCGTTGTCCGGCTCCATGGTGTAGTGCCGGACAATCACGCCCCGGCGGTTGAGAAAAATAATATCCAAGGGAATTAAGGTATGCTTCATCCAGAAGGTCTGCGGGGCTTGGTGGTGAAAGACAAACAACATGCCACGATTGTTCGGCATTTTTTTTATATACATCAAGCCGTGATCCCGCGTGCGGGTTGTCGCGGCCACCCACAGCTTCACCGTCTTTTCGCCCAATCGCACGTTAACGGTTGGAAGATTGATTTCGTTGGTCCGGGCACGTTGTGCAGCGTGCGCGCAGCCCGTCGGCACAGTGAAAAGAACGATCAGCAAAAACACCGATCTATCTTTGGGCCAACGCCATGCCCGGAGCGGAATATGTGGGCTACGTTGTAAGAAAGAGCCGTTAGGCATCGCGGGAAAATAATGGGAGCAATTAGGTCGCAGGAATTCTGGCCACCAGGAAAGGGATCGCGACGTGCATTTCCGCACGGATTCTGTAATCAACGAGCAACGCTGCCACCAGTAAAAAAAAAACGCCAGAATGCGCAGGTTATTTTGTCGCGACGCTTTATCGGGTGTGGTTCCCGCGTATCGTGCAGGGACGAAGGGAAATAATGGCGCGGAGGTTTCCACTGCCCCAGTGGCGAGGGGAGAACTTGCGGTATTCCATTGATAACTGCGACAAAAAAACTTCAATACCCGATTTAATTGCATCCATTTCATCCTGAAAACCTACTTCCAACAGCATAATTGTAGCGGGAAATTGTGGCGTATGCGATGTCGTTGGTCGCATGTCACGACCTCGAGCGTTGGGCCCCATCGCCGGCGCGGCCGCTGGGGATTCTAATTTTCGTATTGTCCAGTTTGGAAAAAATTAAAATGTCCGCTTTTTGGATATAAAGAGGATGGTACGTTGCAAGATGGATTGCTGATGATGCGGCAGCCGAATAGAGAACTTAATCTTCCTCTTCATCCGCCGTTTCAAGAGTGGCCGCGTCACCGCCATTGCGCAGCAAGGAGCGGTTTTCCAGCATAAGAGCATATTCAATACAGTGCTTCGCCCAAGGCTTGGCTTCCAGCCGGGCCCTGCCAATGGGCTTTCCGGTCGCAACGCAAATACCAAATGAGCCATCATCAATACGATTGAGGGCCTCTTGAATTTCTTTGAGAAGTTCGCGTTCACTTTGAATCAGGCCAAGGGTAAACTCCTGTTCAAAGTTATCTGTACCAACATCGGCCATGTGCATCGGGCTGCTGGAGTGATTGTCCTGATTGCGGAATGCTTCGCTTTCCATGGAGCCGACATCGCCAAGAATTTCCCGCCGCTTTTCCATAAGAAGTTTTCGAAAACCTTCCAGATCGGCTTTTGAAAGCTTGGCAGCCCCAGCTTTGACCGAAGCGGCCTTTGCGGGCATGAGACGATGTGTCGGCTCACTTTTCGAACCATTCACGCGTTGCGCATGTCCATTGACCGCGGGGCGGCGCAATGCGCTGTTCTTGACTATCCGGGTGGAATCGGGGCGCGACGCAGCCTTACCGACGCGAATGACCTTATGCGGCGCGGATTTTCCAGGGGCCGCTTTTACCGTGCGCGCGCGTTTCAGGTTGGTTTTCCCACGCGGTTGAACTTTAATCTTGACGTTAACTTTCATTTTCGGCTTTTTTGTGACTTTGACCGGCTTTGTTTTTTTAAATTTCCTGGCGGGCATGTACACTCCATCAAAGGCCGAAACAAATCATTTCCATCCCGCTTTTCGCCGACTATCTTGACAACAGTCCGCGCAAAATTGCGAGATTCATTAATATATCGGCAAAATGTGAAAAAGTCAATCAGAGAGAAATGGAGGATTTTATGTAACGACAATTTTTCGCCCTTGACTTCCCAGTATCGCGCGGGCGCTCTATGATTTGCGATGGTTGTATTGATGAACGTGTGTAAAGGCACCGGCTATTTCCTTTACATATCTTCGACCGGGTTTATTGAGCGGGATTGTGACAATAGTAGGCAGCGACAAGCAGAATATTCTTCAGGCTCGCGCCACAAAACGCGGGTGGTTCCGCGGAGCTGTTACGGCTGCGATTGTGGCAACCATTGGTGCCGGCGTATGTGGGCTGCAAGCTCAAAGTATTGAACAACCCATAATGCCAACGATTTATCCGATTCTCAAGCCCACGGGATCCATTGGTGTGCCTCTGATCGTGGCGGCAGAACATACCACAACATGGGAAAATAATGGCGGAACCGTGCAGATGCTGGCGACGGGGCATGTGCGTATCCATGTCGGGTATCGCCGACTTGCCGCCGATCATGCGGCCATCTGGTTGTATCCACAGGGAACCGGACAATCCGGGTTTTTTAAGGTGCAGATTTATCTGGCCGGTCATGTGGTTATTCGCGAAGGGGCCGCCGGGACGGCAGTAAGCACTTCCAACGAAATGCTGGTAACAACCCGGATTACGGCACGCGTGCGTCTGGCCGGGCCGCCGCCGATTGCACTCAATGAATCGCACAATCCCATTGTGCTGCGCGGGATCAAGCTTATTGAGGAAATGGCCGCGGCTCCGCTCGGTCAACCCGCGATACCGACCATCGAGATTTCACCAACGGAACTGGCGCTGCGTAATGGCTGGTTTGCCAAAGGCTCACGGGTGCCGATAGCACCGCTTCCGACAATGGTACCCAAGCCCGCCGCGGTCCCAACTGCTGTTTCCAAGCCGGTGCCCCCATCCACCCCGGCCCCGCCAACCCCCACCGTCATGGCGACCGGAAATATCATTACCGAAGAAGTGATCGGTGGTCAACGGGTGACGGTGGCGAAGGGAGAATTCTTTCTGTTCCGGCAATTACCCGGGCATAATGCTTTGGAATTACGGGCTAATGATGCCGTGATGTTCAGTCCGGCGGGCCATGGCGGCGCAACCAGCCGGCCAGTCGCCACCCATCCGGTTGGCACACTGACCCAAAAGGTCCAAGGTGTGTATCTGGATGGCGATGTGACAGTGACCTATGGCGATCAGACTCTACATGCGGACCAGGTATATTATGATTTCACCACGAACCGGGCGATTTTGCTCAATGCGGTGCTAAGCGGGGAGGCTGTCGCAGCCAAATCTCCGCTGTACATGCGGGCGAAAGAGATTATCCAGGTAGCACAGGGTGAGTTTGAGGCCAAGTCGGTCAAGCTGTCCACCGATGAATTTTACCATCCGCATTATTATATTGGGGCCAGCGCCATGACGTTGCGCAGTGTGGCCGCGCCGGCACCGCCGGGTACAACACCCAAGACGGCGTATTATGCTTTTTCTTCCACCAATACCACGGGCAATTTTCTGGGCGTGCCATTTTTTTATTGGCCTTACGTTTCCGGCACCACCCAGCAAAGTCCATCCCCGCTGAAGTCGGTGAGTGTTGGTGACACCAGTATTTTAGGAGCCACCGTGCAAACGGATTGCGATCTCAT
>JAJYGE010000241.1 GCA_021785155.1 Planctomycetota bacterium | reverse complement strand
CGCTAATATCATGTTTGGCGGCGACGGCTGAAGCAGCGGCAAAAAGAGGTATCCGATCCGGATGTTAAGACGGCGATTAATTATGCTGGTTGTTCTGGCGGCCATGGCTCTGGCGGTGATTGGCACACGTCTTGCCGCGCTGGAAATTTTTCAACATGCGCATTGGCTGGATGAAGCGCGCAGTTTTACCTATCGGCATTACATGATTCCCACCCGCCGGGGAGAAATCATGGATCGCAAGGGCCGGCTGCTGGCGGTGGAAATCCCGTGTTACAATCTGGCCATTGAATATCAGGCGATGAATCATGATGCGCTGTGGATTACAGCCGTGGCCATCCGCCATCTGGAGAGCCGCAAATTAAGCCGTTCGCAGATTCTCCGTCGCCTGCCGGCGGAAAAAAGAAGAATTAACGCGGAACTCGACCGTATGCCGCAGTCCATTGCTGATCACTGCGGAATTCCGTTGGGTCAGGTGCTGCACAGTTATGATCTTATCCGCCGCCGGATGCAGCTTTTAAGGGAGGATGTCTGGAGCCTGCGTTATTCACATCTTTTGCATGGTGGCACGTCACCCGATGATTTGGATGAACAAATGGGGCTGGCCAATAGCATCAATCTTTCCGAGGCGCATGAAGCGCACAGCATTATTCCCGATATCGGCTTTGCGGCCGCCGCATATTTCAAAAAGCACGCGAGCCGCTATCCCGGCTTGGTGGTAGAGGCGGGCACCCATAGAATCTACCCCTATAACGATGTGGGTGCCCATCTGATCGGCTATATGCGGCAGGTAACCGCGGCGGTCGTGGAGGCGCATCCTTTTGTTCTGCCGCGGCTGATAGCCGGAAGTTTGCGGGACACACGCGGGCATCTGCGTGGGTATTTACCGGGTGACTCCATGGGGGCCACCGGTGTGGAGCAGGCGGCGGAAAACATACTGCGCGGCACCCGCGGTGTGCGCGTGGTGAATCTGGAAGGACATCAGGTAAAAGCGGATCGCCGAAAACCAATTCCCGGTGGGAATATCCGCCTGACGCTGGATATCAATTTGCAGCGGGCTTTGGCCGATGCGATGATCAATCCACCGGCACCGCTCCTGGAAATCAATGGCCAGATGCACAATGCCGCCGTGGTTGTGCTTTCAGTCAAACACAATCGGGTGCTGCTGATGCTTTCCGAACCCAGTTTTAACCCGAACACAATCCATCAGGATTTTGCATTACTGCTGGATGATCCGCGGCTCCCGTTGATGGATCGGGCCATTTCCAGCGCGTTTCCTCCGGGCAGTATTGTCAAGCCGCTGGAGGCCTCATTTGCGTTGACCGAGGGGGTTATTACCCCCGCTACCATACTGAACTGCGGGGCCTGCCTTTTTCCCAACCATTCAAATATTTTCCGTAACTGGACCTATCCCGTGGCCCCGGGGCTTCTTGGTTTGCCGGAAGCCATTGAGCAATCCTGCGACACCTATTTTTATCAGGTGGGTATGCGCCTGGGATTTACCCGACTGGTGGATGGTTATCGCAATTACGGCCTGGGGGCACCGACTGGGGTGGGACTGGCGGAGGAGACGGCCGGTTATCTTCCGCCCGCCAATGGCAGCTTGAGTAAACTTAAACGCCTGGATTACGCCATCATGATGGGCATTGGCCAGGGCCCCATGGCTGTTACGCCATTGCAGATGGCCAATGCGTATACCGCAATGTTGCGTGGCGGGGTATGGATGCAGCCCCAGCTTATTGAGCAGTTTCATCGTCCGCCGGCACGAAAAATCAATATTAATAAAGATGATCTCAATTGCATTTATCATGGAATGTATCTGGTGGTGCATGGGCCTGATGGTACGGCCCCGATCCTGAACATGCCGTTACCGGTGGAAGGCAAAACCGGAACGGCTCAAACGGCGGAAGTCATAAAAGAACATGGCCAAGCCACACTGGTTAAAGGTGATGACGCCTGGTTTGCCGGATGTGTTCCCGCCAATGATCCCAAATATGTGATTGTGGCGGTTGTCGAAATGGGCGGTGATGGTGGCCGCCGCGCCGGGCCTATTGTTAAAAAGTGTATTGAACTGATGCAAAAGCGTGGCTACTTACCGGAGGCCGCGCATCCGTGACGGGTCGGCATGATCAGTCTTCGTCATCCCTGATGCCCGGCGGCGCGGGAGGCAACGCGCGCCGATCAAATCGGTCTTCGCTGCTTGAAAACATCTGGCGGAAGGTGATGCCCGAGTTGGTTGCCACCCGTCTGGCCTGGCTGATGCTGCTGGCGGTTGCGTTGTTGTGTGCGGCCAGTCTGATGGCGGTGCGAATATGTGGCCGCGGCCTGATGCTGCGTCAGGAAATACATATTCTTGTGGGGGCGGTTATTCTGCTGTTATTACTGACCGTAAATTATCGCAAGATCGGCTACCTGGCTTATCCACTGTTTATATTTACCACGCTGTTGCTGATCGCGGTACGATTTGCGCGCCCGATTAAAGGAAGTCATCGCTGGTTTATCCTTCCGGGAGGCATTGATTTGCAGCCCAGTGAACTGGCGAAAATTTCTTTTGTCATGTCCGTGGCCTGGAGCCTGCGCATGCACAAAGATATGCGGCAGCTCAACAAATTAATTCTCCCGTTTGTCTTCGCGCTGATCCCCATGAGCTTGATCATCATTGAGCCGGATCTGGGCACGGCTCTGCTTTTTCCGGTTGTGCTGTACGCCATGCTCATTGCGGCGGGGGCTAAATTCCGCCATCTTCTGGCCATTGCGTTAATTGCCATCGCGGTGGCACCGGGATGTTATCCTCTGCTCAAACCGTATCAGAAGCAGCGCATTGTGGCGCTGTTTGTGCATGGAAAGCCCACGCATCGGCAACTCTCCGGCGAGCTGTACCAGAAACGCCAGAGTGAAATTGCCGAAGGCAGCGGGGGCCTTACCGGACAGGGGCTTGAAGGCACGGTGGAAATCCGTCACGGTTTGCTTCCCGAGGCTTCCAATGATTTTATTTTTTCCGTTGTGGGCAGCCAATGGGGCTTTTCCGGCGCCATGGTGATTCTGGTTTTATATCTGATATTTTTTGCCGCCTGTATGGAAACGGCGGGTGAATCGGCGGATAGCTTCGGTCGCCTGCTGGTGGTGGGGTTATCTTCCATGTTAATCCTGCAGGCCGCCATTAATATCGCCATGACCACAGGTATTATTCCCGTGGTGGGTATCACGCTGCCTTTTATGTCCTACGGTGGCAGTGCCATGCTGGCCGATATGCTGGCAATGTCGTTGATTCTCAACGTTGCAATGCGTGGCCATCGCATCCCACCCGGCAGCCGCGATCGACCCGCGGCGCGGGGATGACAGGACCACAATTAAATCCTTAATGGCCTCCACCATCGGCCAGTGCTGTTGCCAGACAGGTGTAATATTCGCTGCCACCATAATACATCCACCACTTGCCGTTGTGCCTGGTCAGACCGGTGAAGAAGGTGATGTCATTAAAGTAAGAAATGAGTTTGTGCGGATTGGTGGCGGAAAATCCATTTTCATAAGGAATATTCGGACTGGCGGTTAACACGGGCGCGGGCAGATAAGCCAGCGGTTTGGCGGGGTTCCTTTTTGAAAAAAGAACTTCGCCAATCGCATAGCAGTAACCGGTAAAATCTCCTCCGGTAAACAGCACAATCCGATTTTTATGCCGTCGGGAATAATTTCCCAACGCAAAGCAAACTTCGCCGCCGGGATAGATGGCCGGTTGTTTCCGGGTTACCCAATGCACCAGATCGGTGGAATATGCCACCAGCCCATAATCAAGATACATGACAAATTTGCCATCAACGCGAATGGCATGGTTATGCGGGCCTTGCAACACCACCGCATTGCGATGTACCCGCGCAACGTGGGGAAACAGGATGCCAATTTGTTTCCAATGCAACAGATCTTTGGATGTTGCAAGAAAGGTGCCGTTGATTTTGTAATTTTCCTGATTCGTCCGGTAGTTGAACCGATTGCAAAACAAATAATAAGTTCCCTTATATTCGCACACGTCGGGGTCTTCATAGCTGTAACGTCGATAGCCCTTTTTAAAGATCGGGCTGACGGCGGTGTCTTTCTTGAAGTGCATGCCATCTTTGCTGATTGCTACTCCTATATTGCAGATGTAGTTCATCGGGCCTTTTTTAAATACATGGGGGCGCTCCCCCCGATAGATGTAATAGAATTTTCCGCCCCGCACGATGATGGCACCGTTGTGTACGCCTCCACTGAAGTGTCCCCGATCCCAGGCTCCCGGTGTGGGACTGAGCACCGGATTACCGGCATATTTGGTGAATGGGCCAACGGCCCAGGAATAGGTTTTGAACTCGTTGGCAGGTATTTTCATATGGTGTGGAAACGCACCCCACCAGATTTTTTTATTGAATGAATAGTGCTTCCAGATAGCCTCCACTTTTTTATTTGGAAACACACCGGTAGTGGGTGTGGCAACTGGTGGCTTACCGGAATCTGGTGCGGCCAACAGCTTCCCAAAAGGGACGATTATCACCGCCCCGCAGAGCATTGCAGAAAAAAGTCGTCGGAATTCCAAAGATAAACTCCTGAAAAAAGAGAACGGAAAACAGTATATTAGACGCTCTTGGGGATGGCAATAAGTTGAGGCAGGCAATCAGGAGAATTTGATTGAACAACTCAAGAATGGCGTGCAGGCGATGCGGAATCCTTTGGACAATCTGCACAGCAACTGGGCCTATATGGTGA
>JAJYGE010000391.1 GCA_021785155.1 Planctomycetota bacterium | reverse complement strand
CCCGGGCGGCATAAGCCTGGATTTTATTAAGCATCAGGAAGAATGTGTCATTACCATTAAAAGAGGCTGGTTCAATACCCATTGTTATATTTCCGTTACGCCAAAACTCTCCCGTGGCGCAACAACAACGTCGGCTACGCAGCCCTGATCGCACAGCATTGGGGCATTGATGGCTGATACACATTTACCTATTCATCAGGAACCGCAGTCTGCAGAGCCATGGTATTCCATGGGATTGCGATTCAAATGCACGCAGTGCGGCAACTGCTGCAGCGGCGGTCCGGGATATGTCTGGCTGACCATGGAAGATATGACGCGAATCGCCGGATTTCTCAATATGCCGTTTGATGATTTCACGCGCAAATATGTGCGGAAAGCCAAAGGCGCATATAGTCTGATCGAACGAGCCAATTTTGACTGTATTTTTCTAAAACGGGCCGATGGTAAAGCTACCTGCGGCATATACTCCGTTCGCCCGATGCAGTGCCGAACTTGGCCATTCTGGGAAATGAACCTGAGCTCACCCGATGCCTGGACACATGCGGCATCACGTTGTCCGGGAATGTGTGATATCGAGGCACCTAAATATCCGCTGGAGCACATTGAAAAATGCCGCACCCACCCGGAATCTCCGGAATAATACGCCGGTTTCGCACCAGATAACATCCAAAAACGATCGGATACAACACATTTATCGCATTTGTGAATACTTAAATTCAAATGCGCTTTTAACTTCGTCGAAATTGGATAGAATAACGTGTTGGAAAACTGGCGGAATGCTGGTTGCGATGCGAAAGGAACTGCTGGAATGACCGGCACAGCGGAAATATTTGATTTAACTATTATCGGCGGTGGCCCAGTAGGGCTGTATGCCGCGTACTATGCCGGCCTGCGGCAGATGAAAACCAAAATCATTGATTCGCTGGATCAGCTCGGCGGCCAATTGGCCACGCTTTACCCTGAAAAATACATTTTTGACGTGGCGGGATTCCCCAAGGTTGTGGCCCGTGATCTGGTCAAAAACCTCATGGAGCAGGGCCTGCAATATAACCCCTCCGTGCATTTATCCGAAACAGTAAAAACCCTTAAACGTCATGAGGCCTTGGACTGCTACGTTGTTGGCTCAGAGCATGCGGAACATTACACCAAAACGCTGCTTATCTGCGCCGGTGCCGGAGCTTTTCAGCCCCGCAAAATCATGCTCCCGAACGCTCCCGCATGGGAAAACAGGGGCATTTACTATGCGGTTTCCTCCAAGGCGGTCTTTGCGGGCAAGCGATTGCTGATCATCGGCGGCGGGGATTCCGCTTTGGACTGGGCGATGAATCTTCATGGGACGGCTTCCCATATTTCCATTATTCACCGCCGGAATCAGTTTCGCGCCCATGAAGACAGTGTTTCCAAAGTTTTGTCCATGGGCGTACCAATTTTAACATTTTGGGAATTAAAAGAGCTGGTAATAGCCGATAACACTCTCAAGGGTGCCGTTCTGGTCAATAACCAGACCCAAGAGCAGCGGACAATACAGGTCGATGCAATACTGCCGCAGCTCGGATTTATCAGCTCCCTGGGTGCCATTAAAAATTGGCCTGTTAAGCAGGAAGGCCAATCTATTCTGGTCAACCAGCAGATGGAGACCGATATGAAAGGCATTTTCGCAGCCGGTGATGTTGCGGGATTTTCCGGCAAACTCAAGCTCATCGTGACGGGCTTCGGCGAGGCTGCCACCGCTGTAAACTATGCGAAAATCCAGCTTGATCCCAAGGCCAAAGCGTTCCCCGGACACAGCAGCGAAATGGGACCTCAAGCCATGACCACGATTGCTGAGCCGGCGCAATCTGTAACTGTGGAATAAGTTGATCGTTTGGTATAGCGGTCAGCAAGCTCAGGATGAGCGATGATGAAGAAAAGGACAGCACAAACTTTGAACTTCAAAGGCCTTACAACCTTTAAAATGATTGGCGTGGTACTCCTCGCCGGGTCCCTGCTGTCGGTTTGGCCCGGCTGCAAGGACGGCTCCACCGATTCGGCCTCGGCTCCGAACCGTGACGGCACGGTTCGCCCGGTTGCATTAGAAGCCCAACCGCTTAAACCTGCCCAGCACGCCATGGCCAATCCATTGCTGGCAAGCGTCTGGAAAAATGCTCAATGGTTCAAATTGGCGAAAGCCCAATCCAGCAGCTCCGCCACGGTACACACAAAAATTGCCGCAGCCTTTACGCCGGCCTACCTGTATATTGCCATTGTCGCAACCGGTCCTTACCAAGGTGCTCCGACCGCCGCTGCGGATAATCTCTGGCGGCATGATTGTTCGGAAATATGGCTGGATACCTCACGCAAACAAAATGGCACTAATTTTTTTGAGTTGGTGGTGTCTCCATCGGGCCGCACGCACGGCGTTTGGCATCAATCCTCAACGCCCCCCACGCCAACATCATCAGGGGCGCCGGATTTGAATCATCCCTATGGCCTGATTCCATGGAATATTAAGGGCCTGGTCGTAAAAACCGGTTCAGGCACCTGGCGCGACCGCAATGCTGTGACGACGGTTGTAAAAATTCCGATCGCCAGTCTGCCCCAGCCACTGCGGTTTATAAGTAAAACCGGCGGGCGGTTCCGCATTAATGTGTTGCGCTACGTCTGGCAACCCAACGCCGCCGGCCACCGTAAGCTGACACAATACAGCCTGTTCCCCGTCCCGCTGGAAGCGCAGGCGTTTGCCCCCTATCTCATGGGACGCCTGGCCCTGATTTCATCCAACGATGCCAATTTGGCGCTGCGTCGGTAAGGCATTACTGCCTGAATCAGCTTCTTAGACTTCTCAAAGTACCGCACGATATGCTCTGAAAATTTCCTGCTGTGTCCGAAGAACTGTTGCTTGGAGTCCTGACATGCCCGTAATTGATATGCCCATGGAAAAACTGGCCACCTATTCTGGTCGGAATCCACGCCCCGTTGATTTTGATGCGTATTGGCTTGACGCGCTGGCGGATATGCGGGCGGTCAAACCTGATCTTGATTTACGCCCGGCGGAATTTCACACCCCGCATGTCGATTGCTTTGATATGTACTTCACCGGCGTTGGCGGTGCGCGGATTCACGCCAAGTTCCTCCGGCCCAAACACATACCGGCGGGCACACAATTGCCCGCCATCTGTATGTTTCATGGTTATTCAGGCCATGCCGGTGATTGGACCGACAAGCTCGCCTGGGCCGGTGCCGGTTATATTGTCGCCGCCATGGATTGCCGGGGCCAGGGGGGATTCTCCGAAGATATTACGCCCGTTCGCGGCACAACGCATCACGGTCATATTGTTCGTGGATTGGCGGATCCTGATCCGCAGAAATTATTGTTCAGATCGATATATCTTGATACCGCCCAACTCGCGGGAATTGTACTGGCCATGGCTGAAGTGGACGCCAACCGCGTCTATGCCATGGGCCGCTCGCAGGGTGGCGGCCTTACGCTGGCGTGTGCCGCGTTGGAAGAGCGCATTGCCAAAGCGGCACCGCAGTATCCATTTCTTTGCGATTATCTGAGGGTATGGGAAATGGATCTCGCGAAAGATGCGTACCTGGAACTCCACGCGTTTTTCCGGCAGCATGATCCCCGCCATCTGCGCGAAGAGGAAATATTTTCCCGCCTGGGCTACATTGACTGCCAGCATCTTGCGCCGCGCATTAAAGCCAAAACCCTCATGGCCATCGGCTTAATGGACACCGTATGCCCACCATCCACCCAATTTGCGGCGTATAACAAAATGACATGCGAAAAGCGCACGGTCATTTATCCTGATTTTGCCCATGAAATTCTCCCCGGCTGGTCGGATCTGGTGTTTGATTTTTTCACCAACCAATAGGAGCCTGCAGAACTGCGACTCGGGCCAGAATATACTCCGTGCGCCTCCTAATGGGACAAATCGGCGAAGGTATTCGTTGGACCGCAGGCATCTTGCCGGAATGGGAAACACGACGTGGGCAGGCGGGACGCCTGCGTTACGTACTCCCCCGGCTTGGCCTCCATGTATCATCAATGGCCGAGCGGAGTATATCTATCTATAATCGCACGACCAATTGCGTTGATGGAATGTCTGTGACATCTCTGATAATTGGATCGACGGCCTCCATGAATCCGGCAACGGTGCATTCAATTCTTAACATATCGGGATCGTATTCTCCCCATGCCAGGATATGGAATTCCACAGACTCAACCAACGCTTCCCGCAGTACCGCAGACGCGAATCGCTGGAATTTCGTCAGGGAATCCACAGCCTTTTGTTTCAGCCCGGCGGCATCTGTCAGCACAAACGGGCATTTGAAAAAGTCGCTGCTGTTGAAGACCGGAGCGTCATGCAGCGCAAACGGCAAGATGTCTTGTGGCAGCTTGTATCGGTCGAGGCGAAGCGCAAGATAATGCGAATCTTTTAGCGTCCACCCCAGTGATATTCCAAGCCCAGCGTCGAGCGCTGCACGAGCCACTGGATACGAAACGGCCACCAAGTGCTGACTGTGATCGGGGTCCCCCTTGATGTAACTTAGCTTCCTTACAAAGCGAACCATCCCAAGTGTGACCATCTCCACAAACCCAGTGTCGTCTATCAGATCCATGATATAAACCTCCGTAAAACTCCGTTACCAGGGACAGCGGTATCGCGATAGCGGTCTTTTATCTTCCAGTCTCCGATAATAGAAAACATTGGCAACGCAGCCTCACGCACCATGGCGCACCAGATACTCACCAATCT
>JAJYGE010000521.1 GCA_021785155.1 Planctomycetota bacterium | reverse complement strand
TGGCGATTTACATACGCTGCCGACGGTCAATAATACGTTGGGTGGGTGCCAGGTCGGCACGGATTTGTTTTCCGTTCAGGCCCTTGAGTTTCCGCCCTACTGCCAAGGCGGCGGAAGCCGCACCGGCCAAAATCCGGCGGGCGGCGTGCGAATTTTCGATTATTCGCCGCAGTGGGGCAGCAATGGGGCCTTGCGTATCAATGGGGAACTGGTGGCCACGGCCGCGTTTCGCTGGTTTCCCTATCAGGTGCTGCGCCGAGCTTCCATTGGCAACGGCAGCTTGCAACTCGAATCCACTACGCGATTACGGCAGCGCACCGTGCTGTGGCAATTGGCAATCAACAATACTGGCCCGCGACCGCAACACGCCAAAGTTGAGGCCTCGCTATTGGGCATGATACGGCGGGTACCTGAGGGCTGGACCTGGGACATTCCGCGACCTGAAGATCCACACGAATTTAAGGCGGCCCTTGCGGATGTCAGTCGTGTCCTGATTATCAATGACACCCGCACGTCAACGTGTGTGGCGTTCGCTTTTGGCTCCGGTACTCCGGATCAACTGACCGCTAAAGATGCCGGGGGAACAGCTTCCTGGAATTTGCCAATTGAACCGGGACATAGTGTCACTATTGAGGTGGTCATGGCGGTGGGAGATCGGGCACCGCAGGTGATCGCCGATGCCATGCAAAGTGCCAAAGCGTTTACCCCCATGTTTGAGGAATCGCGGCAGGACTGGGATGACACCTTTAACGCGGCGTTCCAGCCCGGCAATAAATTATTTTCCGGTCATTTGCCGACGCTGGAAACCGCCGATGCGAACATTCGCCGCGTGTATTACGTTTCCGTGGCGTCTCTGCTGGCGATGTTTCGGCGCAATTTTCCCGTTGCGCCGCACGCCTATATAACCGCCAGCCCGCAGTTTGGCGCTTCGTTGATGTACTTCTGGGACACGTTTACCTGGGCTACCATCCATGCGTTACTGGACCCGGTGGATATGAAAAACATGCTCCGCCGCTGGTTAAATCTTAACATTCATTCCTGTTATGCCCAGGATATGCTCACGGGCCATGGCGTCGGTCCATGGTATAGCTTTAACGATTTTGTCGTCTTCAACCAGTTTGTAACCTACGTCCGCGTCACCGGTGATAAGGCCTTTCTGGAGGAGAAAGTTGCCGGACGATCGGTCATTGATCAGTTGGAACAAATGGCGTTATGGTGGAAACGGCTGGTTAAACCTTATAGTCCGCTGGCGGATTACGGGGCCTCATGGAATCTTCTGGAATGCGTGCCGACGTACACGCATGTAGTCGTGTCGCTTAATGCCGCCAACGTCTGGATGATGCGACAAACTGCCGAATTAAGGGCCGCCCACGGGAACAAATCCCGAGCCCTCCTGCTGCGGCAAGAGGCGGATCGTCTGGCTGGCGAAGTGCTGAAGCTGTATGTGCCGGGAGCGGGTTATTGGAATACCGTGCAGCCGGATGGTACGCGGGTCCCGGTACGTCACTGCATTGATTTTTTCACGGTGGCGTATTGCATGGCCGACGATTTATCAGCTTCCATGAAGCGTGAGATGACGAATTTTGTTAAAAAGCAACTGCTCACCGATCACTGGATGCGGGCATTGTCACTGGATGACCCTGCTGCGCCGGAATCCAATCGTCCCGATCATGGCCCGATGGGCGCTTACGATGCCTGGCCACCGTTTACCATGGAAGCTTTGTGCCGCCTGGGGGATTGGCCGCACGCGACCGCGTTTCTGCGGCGTTGTGCCGAAGTCACACGGGAAGGGCCTTATGGCCAATCCCATGAACTTCTTACCACCGGATCGGACTCCCCCGTGCGTAAGGCGTTACGCGGTGAACAGGTGTACAATGCTTCCTGCGCCGGGGCGTTCGCGGAAATTATAATCCGGAATTTTTTCGGCTTACAATGTCGCAATGATGGGAAATTGGATCTTTTTGAGCCACAGGCGGTACGCGGGTTTAAGGGTTCCCTGAAAAATATCGGGTTGCAGGGACGAACCCTTGCTATTAACAGTGGCACCAAGGGGATAAGGATGACCGAAATCTCACCGTTGGGGAGCAACGAAACCCCGTAATCCGTCTTTTTTCAGCGCTACATCGCTTGGCGGTTCGCCCGAATAATTGCCGCGTTGCGAAGGTGTTATTTCTGACTTCCTTTGACCTTTCAGCGGCATAGACTCGCGGTGTGTCCGACGGCCTTATCTTCTAAGATTACGCCCGTCTTTTTCCAGTGCTTTGTCACAACATCCGCACCGTGCCGCAGCGCCGCCGCATCAGAAGGTTCCCGATACAAATGGGCACGCTCCAGCCTTGAATTTCAATTGTCATGGTTGACCGCCAACCACAATGCGCGTAAAACCCATTTTATGAGTGACGTGAATCCCGTAACCTCTGAACGGAAAGCACTCTGGCTCACGCGCGATGTGCTGTTTATCTGCCTGTCGGCATGTTTCGCGGATCTGGGCTATCAGGCCGTACTGGCAATATTTCCGCTTTTTCTGGTGATGAACCTGCACGCCGCGGTATGGGTCTTTGCACTGGCCACCGCCATAAGCTACGGCCCCGGCGCGATTTTTGGATTAATTGGGGGAACATTAGGGGATCGCTATGGCCATAAAAAAATGGCCATAACGGGAAATTTATTCATTCCACTTTTATCACTGGCCGGATTGGCTGCCACACCGGTACTGGCCGTGGCTTTGTTTGCCGGGGGCTGGTGGGCCAGAAATTTCCGCTCGCCACCCCGCCGCACGCTTATGACGCAAAAGGTCTCGCGCGCCAATCGCGGAAAGGCGTTCGGCTTCCTGCATGCGTTGGACATTGGGGGTGGTTTTCTGGCCGCCACGGGTGCCATGATCCTGATTTGGGCCGGCACACCATTAAAAATCATATTTCTCATTACCATTTTTCCCCTGCTTTGCTCCAGCGCGGTACTGGCCATGGTGCGAAACACAAAAATCGAAGAATCCGGCCTACCCGTTACCGACCACGCCGCCGGTACGGGAAACACCACCGCATCGGCGGCGGAATCGCCCCACCGCGCACTGTATCGCCGCTTGCTCTGGGCCACCGGACTCTATGGCTTCAGTTCATTTAGCTTCGGTTTTCCAATTCTTACCGTGGATCAGGCCACCGGCAGCCGGGCCTTGGCGGTGTTGGCCTATGTGGTGTTTTTTGGTGTTTCCGCCTTAACGGGATTGGTGGTCGGAAAATTTAATAAACGCAATGTGAAAGTTTTGGCTTTGGCGGGTTATCTGGCCGGCGGCGTTGGCGCAGCGGGCATGGCCGTCGTGAGCACCCTGCATCATTCAGCGTTATTATTTTACCCCGTCGTGGCGCTGATGGGTTTGGCATTGGGCGTTATTGAAACGCTGGAACCCACCATTATTTCACTGATTATTCCAACTAGAAAAACCGGCAGCGGCATGGGAGCATTAACTGCCACCCGCAGTTTGGGATTATTTTTCGCCAACATTCTTATGGGCTTGCTGTACACCATTCACGCATCATGGGTCTGGGCTTACGGCTACGCCGCAATACTGGCGGTGGTGGCCGCCGGAATTTTATTGTCGGCCGCCACGGTGGATTTTTCGTTCATTATTTTTGACCGATAATTGTATAGCTCCCGGCCTGAGCCAGGTTGATATAGGAGTGTTTCGAGCCTTTCCGAACAATCACCACCGCCGCACCATTTACCGTGACGGATCGGCCAACCACAGCAACCGAGGCATGGACGCCGAATGGCAATGTAAGATTCATCAATTCGCGTGCGCCATGCCTGGCAACATGCAACACAATGTTTCCATGCGGTGTCGGCACCCGGCCAGAGGCCCAATGCAGATACCCCAGATGCGGCACGATGATCGCCCTGGCAAATCCGCCGGCTTGCGTTTGTATTCCCAGAACATATTCCGTTAACCAGTTGGTTACTCCGGACGACCAGCCATGACAGAGGCTGACAAAATACCCTTGGCCATTATCCGCCTTGAGAAAGCGATGAAAGTGCTTCTTCGGCCAGGCGTTATCATACGCTTCCCAAAACGTGGTGGCCCCTTCACGGATCATGCCGCCCCAGTATTTCTGTGCAAAATTGAGGCCTTCATTGGTATGACCGAGGTGCCCCACGGCAAACAATACAAAATTGTTGTAATAAGGAGAGGCCTGTTGCTTCCATGATGGGCACTTCGGCCCCAGAATTCGCGTATAGATCGCCGCCCGCTGCGCCGCGGTCGCCACATGCGCATCAATCGCCATGGCGTTGACCTGCCGCAGTCTGGTATAGGTGTGCGTTTTAGGGTTGGACAGATATTTGCGTGCGGCATGAATAAGTTGATGTTCCCATGCGGTATATTTTTCCGCGTTGGCCGTGTCTCCCAGCGCCTGGAGCAGAAATACCGCCCGTCGCACCGCCCAACAGGTATACAGATCGGTGGCGGCATTGGCTTGGGGTGTTGCACCATTGAGTTCCGGTGCCCAATCCACAAAACACCATTTCTTATGCTTGTTGACAAAAATGTTTTTCTGATTGAAGCCCTGTTTCATATACCGGAGCATGGAAAGCAGAAGTTGATGCTGCGAACGGATATAAGCAATGGCACCGGTATGTTTATAAAAGTCTGCCAAGCCACAAATCCATGCATTGGAATAACCCGGAATGTTATTGACATAATCTGTTGGCAAGGCCGTGGCAGGCCGTCCACCCTGCGCTTCTTCACGCAGATCCCG
>JAJYGE010000419.1 GCA_021785155.1 Planctomycetota bacterium | reverse complement strand
GCGAGCGCTCGGCAATGAAGCAGACACAGCGGTCCGCAGCCTGGTTGAGGAATGCCAAATCGTCGTCATTAATACCCTCGTCCGGTCAGGCAGAGCCGACGAAGGGATCGAAGCTATCCGCTTCCTATTAGAAAGGAACGGGTCAGTCGAAATTCGTGAGCGCATAACGAGAAAACTTTTCGAAACGATCAAAGACTCGGCGGCGAACCGCAAGTCAGAAAAAGAAGCACTCCGGATCGGCTCTTTTGTGCGGCAGGCGCTCGGCAATGACGCCGATACGGCGGTCCGCAGCCTGGTTGAGGAATGCCAAATCGTCGCCATTAAGATTCTCGCCCGGTCGGGCAAAGCCCACGAGAGGAAGGGGATAGAGGCGATACGTTTCCTCATCGACATAGATCGCCCGGGCGGATTGCTTCCGGCGGCGCGTTCACTCAAAGACGCAAATGATTTGCATGCGACAAAAAGGCTCTGTGAATGGATATGGGGGGCGTTCAGAGAAAATCCGAGACATGATATCCCGGAGACTGCATTCGAATCGCAACTCTACCACGCAAGCATCTCCAAGGGTGTAGCGTCGGCGGGGGAAACAATCAAAATTTTGTGCGGCCTTCTGAATCCGGAAACCCCATTGAACTTCCAGGTGCAAGCGGTGGAGAATTTGCTCTGCATGGGGGAATTCCTCAGTAACGGGAAAAAACCAGCATTGGCCTTTCGTATAATAGAATCCGTGCTCAAATATCACGAGTTGCCCAACGTCGTTTCGCGAGCCGAAAATATGGCATTTAACGCAGCTTGGGGCCTCCTGAAAAAGGGGGCCAACGGCGAAGCGATCAAAGCATACAACAATATCTTCAGGCTTTTTCCCACCGGGGAGGCAATCGCCCTTGCTGTCGACGATCTGTTCAATTTGGGGCTTCGTTGCGGGGAAAGGAATGAGCACGCAAACGCGTTGCAGGCATTCGACACTCTAATCAAGAGATTTGGAAACCAAACGGGCAAAGCCCAATACCAGGGGATAATTTTAGAGGCAAGGTTTCACAGGGCGGTGGCGCTATGGCGGATAGGCAAACAAAATAATTCGCTCGGAGCCTTCGTTGAGTGTTGGAATGGCGGAGAGAAGATGCAGTTGCTCGTTGCAAACACCATTTGCAACCTCATCAATTGTGCCGGCAAAATCGGCAACGATCAGTGGGAGATGTCGGCCTATAAACTACTGTTTTGCTGGCTTGGTGATTCCAAGAATGCGCAAGTCACCGACTTGTTGGGCAAATCACTGCTTGGTCTGGCTTGCATGACAGCCCATTGCGGTGAACCGCAGAAAACAAATGAAGTATTGGCTATAATGTCTAATGGTACACTACTTGGAAAGTTGACCGCTGAAATCATGAAATGGAGTGCCAAGGTCGTAGCCAAGCTTGCAACGGGCATCGCGGATGGTGCTGATCGGACCGGGCTATCAGATGACTTCAAAAAAAAAATGGATCGGACCGGCATCAACAATAGCAGACTTGATGCGGCGGAATTTCTCCGATGAGCCTGAATGTAAGAGTGCCTTTGATGCGTTGGCACGCTGCTTAGGCCGACTGGAAAAGCGCCGGTGGACGTGTGATGGGAAGGTAGTCCGGATACTGAAACTCATTCAACCAGCCATTAAAATTCGGAAGCTGGCCGCCGAAGCATTGCTCCGCTTCACGAAAGGCCCGGTAGACGCTCACGGGGCGCAAGCTGATTTGACCAACGAACTTGTGACACTCGTGGTGGAGGAGTTCAGTCCGGACAGTGGTCCCGATATTGCAAACCGTCTACTCGTAGTAGTGCAATGCTTGGACCAACTGTCGCGCCGCCCAAAGGTGAATGTGGCAACTAACCTTTTAAAAACCATTATAAGGCACACGAAGTGGGAAATTCGAGATAAGGCAGCCGACATAGGTCACACAAGGTTAGTCCGCCTCTACAACGAGGGGAAGGGGGATGAAGGCCTCAAGGCGGCCATTTATATCTTGAGAGACTATCACCGCGGCGCAATAAGGTTCCCCCCGGGCCGCCCGTAATGAAAACCTAGCGCCAATACCTCCCATTGTTTGCCACTGATCAGCGATCATTGAAGCGCAAGCGCCGTCACACCACCACACAGATCGCGCCCTCCGCATGTTGCGCGTTGGGGCTGCCGCCCGTCCAGCCGCGTGATGTCGCGTTGCCCGGCAGGCTTTGGCTCATCGAAAACTGCTGCGGAAAGGCCAGCGGCAATCCTGTCAATGCCGCCACCAGTGCATCGGCGCGATCATACAGCGGCTTGGATTCCTTGACCTCTCGCACGCCATGTTGCAGATACTCTTCCACCGCCGCCACTTCCGGAGCTATCGCTCCGGCCGGATTGCCGTTCAATAATTGTTTCACCGCTGCGGCCAGCTTGCCTTGCCGCAACGCCTCAACGGTTAATGTGGGAAAACACTCCCGCACAATCGGCGATTGCTGCGCCAGCATCCGAGCCTGCAGGCCGTTGGCCAGTGCGTCCAACCAATCCGCCGCTGTAGGAGATGGAAAGAGCACGCCAAGAAACGCCTGCATTCCATAAAGCAGCCAATTCCATTGGTTGTTGTGGGCCTCACCGCATGCGATGGAGGGCGTCATCTGGAATGTCACATTGGGAAATCCAACGCGCTCGCACAGTCGGCCATGCCCCAACGTGTTGCGGGAAAACGCGCTGGGAGAATCAATAAAAATGCCCCGGATGATCGAGCCATTGGCAAGGTATGAATTGAGTTGAGCCCTTAGCCGCAGGGCGTTGGCCCGTGCCGAAACAAAAGTGGCCGCCGCCAGACCGGCAATATCGCCGCACTGTAAGAACCCATTGAGAACAGCCGTATTCGGCAGCTGCTGGGCATATCGCAAGCATGTCGAGGTGATCCGCCCAATTCCGTTGCCGTGCCAATACAAGGCACAAATCATCATCCCTTTTTTCCAACCGCCAATGTCAATACCGATATAAACTTCTTCGACCCCGGAGCGCCCGTCCGAGGCATACATCTGCCCAACGGTCAGCGGGGCAACGGTGGCCGCTGGTTTGGGCACTTCAGTTGGCAATCCACCGGGCATCATGCGGTTTTTCGGCGTAACGCCTGGATCAAAATCAGAAATTCCGACGGCTGGCGCTCCAAGTTGAATATCAACCATCGCGCCGGCCTCCGCACGCTTGCGCCAATAGACGCGGTCTTCAGCATCCAGAAACGTGAATGATTGGGTAGTTCGCCCGTCTTTAGCCGGTGCGGCATGCCGCATCCGGCAGGCCCGGCCATTCACGCGGAGAATAATTTCCGCGCGGTTCTCCACCTGTTGCCGCAGTTCCGATTTGGAATACCACCACTGATTGTCCTTGGCTTGTTCAAAAGGCATTGTCTTCTCCTGACAGATAACACACACATGGGGCCACGCATCGTTAAGCGCTGCGGCTCACGGAGTTGTTCCATGCAATTTTTTCACCGCCGCCGCCGCCGCCAGCACGTTGGCACGCAGTTCCGGCGGGCTTAGCACTTCCACCTGCCCGCCCCAGGAAAGCACATGCCGCTGCACGGCATATAAAGCGCTGGTGGTAAATTCAACAATCAATCTTCCCTGTGTATCACTGCGGACGGTCTGAGTTTTTGTCCAGAAAAAGTCCTGTCCACCGGAGGATCCCTCGGCGGTAAAGCGCAGTTTCACCTTGAAACGTCTGGCTTTGCTCTGGTGGGCGTCCACGGATTCCTCCAGGTATTCGTCCAGATTGAATTTATCGCGCACGGTGAATGATTCCTCCAGTGCCTCGGCGGAGATAATGCGCGGAAAATAAAACGTGCGAATATCGCTCCGCAGATGGTCCCAACCCACCAGATACCACTCCCGATTACGAATCACGATGCCGTAGGGGTCCACCTTGCGCGTGCGTACCGCGCCGTCGCCGGCGGTGCGATACACCATCTGTAAGATCTGATTGAGTTGCAGGCCATAGCAAATCTGTCTCCAGACATCGCCATTGATGGTTGGCGTGGGCGGTCCCTCAAACCGCATTTTCTCCGCCAGCATCAGATGCTCACGGCGCAACTGGGGTGGAAATGCTTCGATAATATTGTTAAGCGTTTTAAGCAGATTGTCATACAGCGGCGTTGATTTAAACTGCTCCACGGCCTGCCGGGCTATCAGCAGCACCAGATGGCTCTCCGGCCCGACATGGGCGATGGTGAGATCCGCCACGCTCCCGCGGTAAAACCAGCTCTGTTTGGCCTGGTCAAACTCCAACGGCAGACCTTGCTGATCACGCATGAATTCCAGATCACGGCGGATGGTCCGTTCGCTAACCTCCAATTCCCTGGCCAGATAGCCGGCGGTAAAACGCCGCTTCTCGCGCAGCCGCCTGTGAATTTCATTGATCCGCTGATACTGCGACATAAAAGCCTCCATAAAAACATACCGTTGCCGATGGCAGCGATATGGGCAAGTATGCTGGTCCCTGCGGGTATCGTGTTGGCACCAAGTTCCAGCCGGAAAGCATCATACCAGAGCACCCGGACACGCTGTGTCCGGGTGGGGGTGTTATACCTGTATCAAGAAACGCTCCTTAGGCCACCGGGGATGTTACCTGTTGGCCGGGGAACAGGTAAAAACTCAAGGAGAATCTTATGGTATGTGAACCAAGGCAAGCCAGACAAACCCGCCCGCAACTGGTCGTGATATTAGCGGACGACAGCGGTTCAATGGCGGGTGAAAAAGCTATGGCCGCCACCG
>JAJYGE010000089.1 GCA_021785155.1 Planctomycetota bacterium | reverse complement strand
CGATCTGGGAAGGACGTGGGGGTGGAATTTTCCACCATGAGCAAGCCATACAACATGGCCGGCTGGCGTGTGGGATTCTGCTGCGGCAACAGTGAAATGGTGCGGGCCTTGTCCACGATTAAGGGCTATTACGATTATGGCCATTTCGCCCCCATTCAGATCGCCAGCATTCTGGCTTTGCGCAACGGTGATGAATTTGTCCGGCGACAGGCGGACATATATCAGAAACGTCGGGATGTATTGGTATCCGGTTTGCGGAAAATAGGCTGGGAGGTCGAATCTCCCCGTGCCAGCATGTTTGTCTGGGCCAAAGTGTCGGATAAGCATCTGGCCGGTCAGGGGACGATTGATTTTTCACTGCGATTGCTGGATGAAGCCGATGTCGCCGTCGCTCCTGGCCGCGGTTTTGGTGACAATGGGGAAGGCTTCGTCCGCATCGCCTTGGTGGAAAATGAACTGCGAATCAAGCAGGCATTGCGCCAGATGGATGCGTATCTGAACGGCAAAACGAAAATTCAGCGCCCCACCAAACTCGTAACCGGTACCGGGGGTGCGGCCGAGTCGGACGCTGCAGGCGGTGCACATGCGGAGCATACGCTGGAGCATGATCATCCCAATGTCATTGGCGGATAAAGGGCCGGCCAATTACCCGAAGTGACGCCTACCATGAAGATACTTTCAAAAGCGATCAGTGGTCTGCTGACTGCCATTCTGGTGGTGAATCTCTACGGGTGCGCCGGCACGCACCAGTGGCCGGCGGGGTTGACGTCAGTTGATCGTCGGCAATTGCGGGCCTTGCCGACTGTAGCTGTGCCCTGGCCAGGTGGCCCGGCGGGTGGACAGATCATTCAAACCGCGCATTATCGCATTTACACCACGATTGATAACCCTCTGCAACAGCGACTTATTGGCCGGGTGCTGGAGGCGGATTATGCCCGATTTATTAAGCTGGTACCCGGGGCGACTCCGAAGGTGCCCATGATCGGCTACGTATTTCGTAATCGCAGCCAATGGGCGAGCTACACCCGCAAAGTTACCGGCCCGCAGGCTTATATTTATATGCACATTGAAGCGGGGGGGTATGAACGCAGCGGCGTCTTTGCCACCTACCGTTCCAGTGTTGCGGAAATCCTATCGGTTGTAGCCCATGAGGCATGGCATCAGTTCAGTTATCTGGCGCTCAAAGATCATTTGCCGGCGTGGTTGGATGAAGGCCTGGCCACACAATGCGAAGCCATGCAATGGCATCATGGATATCCCGTATTTACACCCTGGCTTAACGCGGTTCGCTGGGAAATGCTGCGGCATGCGGTGGAGTATCGACAATTATTACCTTTGCCGATGCTGGCCGGCACGCAAGCCGGAAGTGTCGTCATGCACAATATGACATATGTACAATCATATTATGCTGAAGTATGGTCCTTTATGCTTTTTATTGAACACAGCCGCTATCGCCCCGAACTTCTGCGCCTTTTAGCCATGGCTCAAAAGGGGCAGCTTAATTCTCTGCTGGCGGGATCAGGGCTTACCGCCGCCGATGAGAAAAATCTAACCTTACGCTGGAATCGCGTGGCCGGGGAGATATATCTCCGGCATTTTTTTGCCGGTCATCGCGGTCTGAAGCGGCGTTATGTGGCGTTTATAGATCGTCTGGTACAATCCTGGCCTCCAGCCAGGCCCCGAAGTGTTCATTCCAGCGGTGGAGCCACGCAAGGTACCCATTCATGATGCTGCCGTGGCTGATATTTCTGCTACTCGCCGCCGTCCTGTTGGGCATGGATGTGTTAATACCTCAAAAAGCCGCTGCTGCATCCATTTTGCGTGCGACGAGTTTGTGTTTGCTCCCGGTGGTCATGGCCATGGCGTATGGCATTTACCTGCACTTTGCGTTTGTTGCCGTTGCCGCGACCCCGGATATCGCCGCGCCGCAGCCGATGTTGACATTCAGCACGGGCTATCTGCTGGAGCTTGGCTTAAGCGCGGATAATGTGATGATGTTCGTGATCATTTTACGAGCCTTAAAAGTTCCTTTTCCGGAACACGCTTTGGTGCTGTTCTGGGCGATTTTGCTGGCACTGGCGGTTCGGGTGGCGCTGATTCTGACCGGACTGGCGATGCTGGCCCGATTCCATTTCCTGTTTTATTTTATGGGGGCATTTCTGCTGCTGGCGGGGGTGCTGATGTTTTTTCAACGGCACGGGGAACGCGGAATGGCGGAACGTCTGATCGGCTTTTCGGGGCGCTGGCTGCCCATCAGCGCGGAATCTTCAGGAAGGCGGATGCTGGTTATCAGCAATGGCCGTCGCTGTATGACGCCGCTGCTGCTGGCAATTGTGCTGGTGGGGCTGGTAGATGTGCTGTTTGCCTTTGATTCGATTCCGGCGGTGTTTGGGATTACCAATGACCCGCTGATTGTCACCAGCAGCAATGTCTTTGCCGTTCTGGCATTACATCGACTCTATTTTATCATTGCCCCGTTGATGGATCGGTTGCGGTTTCTCGAAGCCGGGCTGGCTTGCATTTTGCTGTTTATCGGTGGAAAAATGCTCCTGCCTTTGATTTCGGAACGCATTGCGTGGTTGCGGATCGGTACCGCAACATCACTTTTGATCATTTTGGGCATCCTGATCGCCTCTTTGGGGGCATCAATGCTTTTCCTGAAACGCAATATCTCTCCGTGAAGCGGTCACACCCGATAAGCAGGTGTGCTCCGACAACTTCACGGCACGACATCATGCTGGGCCGTTCGCGGCGTAACATGTTGCCTGTGGAATCGTGTGACATCCGTTGGGTCTTTGTTACTTGTTGCCTTGTTTTGCGGTCGGCAGGGCATGCACCGCCGCCAGCAGCGCCGGGCCGCGACCGGTAATTTTAACGTAGTACCATCCCGCTGCCGCCCGGAACCCGTCACTGCGGCTCAGGCCATATAGCACAATATTCCGCAAGACCGGGAGTTCCACTTTGCGGCCCTCCCGCGCCAGTTCCATGGCCGCGAAATCTCTGATTTTAATATGATCCCGTTTTAGCATCTGCTTCCAGTGCGGCTCAATGAGTGGCGAGAAATCAGCATTGTGACTCTGAATCATTCCCGCCACGGCCGCTTCCACTACGCCCGCGTTGGCCGCATCCATATCGGCCGAGAGTATCTGTCGCTCTCGTTTTCCGTTGGTATCCGCAAGCATGGTGGCAGCCGAAACGGCGCGGCGAAAATCCGTATCGTCCCCGTTGCCGGCAGTGGTGGCATATCCAATCAGTGCGTTGAGTATCCTAAGTCGATGAGGTGTCGTCATCGGCTGCGCGTAGGCCAGTGCCCAATTCAAGAAAATCGGCTGACCTTGTTGGATCAAAGCCAGAATGCCGGATAATGGATCTTTTCCCGCCACCGCCGATTCCGCTGTTTTCAATATGCCGGTCATCAACGGAGAGTCCGTACGTTTCAGCAATTGGAGATCGGCTTTTGACAACCCTTTGGGATATTGTATCGCCAATAACCCCAGCTCAATTGTATCAATGGTGCCCCTGCCGGTACGCAGCATCTCGGCCAGAAGATGAGGCCCGGCGGGATCGCCTAATACCAGAAGCGTTTGCACCGCCCGCCGCCGCAGCGACCATGGATTTTGCGTATTATCCGCTATGCTCCGCGCCCAAGGTGCCGCCGCTTTTATTTTCTGGGCCGCCGTCCGAGCCAGTAATGCTTCCTTTAAGTCTACCAATCGAATTGCATGGCGGGCGGCCAATTCCAGCAGGATTTTCAGCCCCAGTTTTCCCGGTCCTGCCGCTTTGCATTGCAACAGTGTTAGTGCCGCATAATATCGCACGGAGTCCGTCTGGCTGCCGGTAAGACCTTCGAGCATTTTGATCGCCTGAGCCGACTTGCCGCGGTTGACCAGTTCTGACGCGGCCATAAGTTTTTCCGACGGGTCAATCGCCGTATTCATGACCTCCGCGAGTTGTCGGGACGTGATTCGTCCGGATTGAATCAGCACCGCCAATGACGGTGCAATCAATCGTGGAACAGGTAGCGCCAGAAATTTTGGAATATCAATAAGGGCTGAATCTCTGCTTACAGCATTGGCGTCCAACAACCCAATGAGCCGCAGCTCCGGCGATTGTGTATGACTTACTTCGATAAAAAATGGAGTTAATTCACTATCCCCGGTGGATTTGAGAGATCCGAGAACCACCGATCCGGTCATACCGGGGACCAGCGCCTGTTTGAAGAGTTTGAGGGTTTCATGAAACACCGGGCCTTGGTTAACCGTGGCTGTGGTCATAGCCATGGTTCCCTTTGAAGCCCCGGCAGCGGGCGCGGCAGTGTTTATCGGTGCAGCGGCATCTGGCGTGGCTATTCCCGCGGGTGCGGCGGCAATGCCGGAGCCTGCCACCGCCAACACGACAGCGGAAAAGACATATTGGAAAGACCGCGTGCATTTCATGTTTTGTCACAACTTTGGTAATTATGAAGACTGACGCGTAATAACCGGGTAGTTCTCCCGTTCACCCAATCCGGTAACCGGATAATCTTTGCGCAACGGATTGGAGGTAAAACTATCCCAGGTCAGAATACGGCGCAGGTCCGGATGGCCGGTAAATTTAATGCCGAACATATCAAATGCCTCCCGTTCGAGCCATTCCGCCCCGGCATAAAGCGGCACGAGAGACGGAATAATTAATTGATCTTCATTGGCAAACACCCGCAGGATCAGGCGTGGCGAGCATTTTTCGACACTGTTAAAAACATAAACCAGGCCGAAGCGTGGCTTA
>JAJYGE010000069.1 GCA_021785155.1 Planctomycetota bacterium | reverse complement strand
CCAGGCAATTTTAAACCAGGCCCAGGCCAGCGCGGCCAGCACTGTGGATGAGGCGCAGGGCGAAGCCAACGCTTTCAGCCAGATATTCACCCAGTATAAACAAAACCCGCGCGTCATTACGCTCAAGCTCTTAAATGACACGCTAAGCAATGTGATGAATAATGTGGGACGGGTATTTTTTGTGCAGCCGCATCAACAGATTATTCTGTCCATGCCGCCGCCGCCACGCAAGGTTAATGTTCAGTCCATGCAGTAAGGTTCGTGGAAAGTTCAGTTCCCGTGTGGATCTATTCTGGAGTTAAGGATGGTTGCGGACAGCCAGGCGATTCAAACAAGGCAGCTTTCGAAAGTCTATCCGGGCTTTTTTAAAAGCCAGCAGGTGCCGGCATTAACAGAGCTGAATCTGCGCGTGGAACAGGGACAGATTTTTGGCTTGCTGGGGCCTAATGGCAGCGGCAAAACCACCACCATTAAGCTGCTGCTGGGATTGATCAATCCCACTTCCGGCGACGCACTGGTGATGGGGCAGCCCGCCGGCGATCAGGAAACGCGCCGCCGGATCGGTTATCTGCCTGAAGAAAGTTACCTCTACCGCTTTCTTAACGCCCGTCAAACGCTGGACTTTTACGCCCGGTTATTCAATATGAACCGGGTACAGCGGCGACGGGCCGTGGATTATTATCTGGACTTTGTCGGACTGGATCCCAGTGTGCGGGGCCGGCGCATCGGCACATATTCCAAAGGCCAGACGCGGCGTGTGGCCCTGGCGCAGGCGTTGCTGAATAATCCAGATTTAATCATCATGGATGAACCGACATCGGGACTGGATCCCGTGGGCATGCTGGAAATAAAAAATATGATCCTGCGACTGAAAGAGGCGGGTAAAACCGTTCTGCTTTCCAGCCACCAGTTGGCGGATGTTGAGGATGTTTGCGACCGGCTGGTGATTTTATACCGCGGTCGCATTGAACTGGAAGGCGCATTGAATGATCTGCTGGAGAAAAAAGATGTGTTCCAGCTTTCCGCGCGTAATGTTTCCGAAAGCCTGCAGGCTGAATTGACGGAAATAGCCACCCGGGAGGGAGCATCGGATATCCGCACCGGACGGGCGCGGGTGCGTCTGGAGGATCTCTTTAAGGAACTGGTCGCCCGAAAACGCGGTGGCGAGCCACGCTAGTTGTTTCCCGATCGTTACACGGTATCAGGAATAGATTCATACATGCACGCAATATCGCAATATATAGCCCTGAGGTTTCCGCACCCGCGTTTGGCGCTGGGGGCAATATACGCCGGCGTTTATCACGCGCCGTCCCGGCATCATTATGTCAGTATTTTTGCCGATGTCATGATCGTGCTGCTGATCTTGGCGTTTGTGCTCACCGCCTTTCGGGATATTGCCCGGTTGGGACATGGCCTTTCCCGCGCCTGGGCCATTGGCCGTGTCACCATCGCGGAAGCCTGGAATGGACGCATGTGGGCGGTTCCACTGGTATGGTTTGGAACGTGTGTGCTTCTGGGCGTACTGATCGTGCGCGGCTATGAACCCACGGGCGTGGTACGGGTTTATCTGACTATTTTTCTGCGGGCCCAGATTCTGATTCTGCTGGTCTACCTTGGCCTTATGGCCTGTATCACGCTGCCGCGCGAACGCGAACGCCACACACTGGTAACCACCGGCAGCAAACCGATTTCCCGGCTGGAATTGCTTCTGGGCAAGGTCATGGGGCTGTCGGCGGCGGGCGTTATGATGCTTACGGCCATGATGATTCTCACCTGGGGATACATGAAAGTGGTGGATTTAAAAATTCGCCACGACGCGCAGGTGCTCTACACGCTGCAAAAGAAAAGCTATGACAATGTGGTACGCCGCATGCCGCCGGACACGGGCGTGCGTTATCTGGCCAGGCATGGTGTCCTGCAGGCGCAGAATTATATTTCCGGTGCATTGAGTATTGCCGGCTATGTAAACTATAAAACCAATCCTCCCACCCGCCTGCTCAAAGGGGGAAGTTCAGAGACGCTCTATTTTGAATTTCCATCGTTGCCCGCAACACCCTATTACCGCCCGATGTTCGACTTTCAATTTGCGGTCATCCATGTGCTGCCGCAATCTAAAGCCCCAAAACCCGTGACCATTCAGGTCACCGTGGAGCAGCGCAGCAATCCCATGAACACCGAGCATACCACGCTGACTCTCAATGCGAATGGTCAGGCGGCATGGATGCCTAAAAACGCGACAGAATTTTTTAACTACGTTAATCCGCAAACCGGCGAGGTTTATAACCCGGGACCGATTGTGCTGAAAGTTACATGTCCTGATTTTGGCGTATATCTCGGCATCGGCAATGGCCTGCATCCACCCAATGACACCAGTTGTCTGGCCGTGAGTCTGGATAGAAATCGTACGTTGGGCCATACCGGAATCGTCGCACCAAAGGCGAATCCCGTTATTACCGGATTCAAGGATAACGGCAAGCAGGAAATCGTCGGCCCCAGCATCCGCCATCCTCAAATTAAGCCCGAAGTGGCTTCTTGGAGTTTCACAAATCTTGACCAACGGCCCATTCCCATTGGGCCGCATGGCAACTTTACCGTGCACATGATTATCAGCGTCGATAAACAATCCAACGAAGCGCTTCCCCCGATGGCCCAGATTGTCGCTTATAACACAAATACGCCCCGTCAGCGGGTGACCCAATCGCTCTATGTCAATGAAAAACGCATCACAACCATCAAGTTGCCCGCGACATTGCTGGGTTCCGGTGATCTGATTATCAATCTGCGCAGTGAAGTGCCGGGCCAATGGTTCAAAATTAAAAGCAATTCCATGATTATCATGCAGCCGCCGTCTAGTTTCGTGTGGAATCTTTTCAAGAGCGAATTGGTGATTCTATGTGAAATGGTGCTGATTATCTCTATCGGTGTGACCGCCAGTACGGCCCTGGGCTGGCCCGTCGCGATGCTCACGGCGATGGTGGCCTATATTCTTGGCAACCTCTTTCATTTTGTCCATGGCCTGTTTTATGCCGGCGGTTTTGAACTGCTTAATTATGTGGAACAGCAGCATCTTCAGCGCGCCTGGTACTACCATATTGGATCATTTATCACCAATGTCATGGTGCATATCCTTTGGGTTATCGTGCACTTGATGCCGGATTTCACACGCTATGATCCGCTGCACTTTATCGTTCGCTCCACGGACATGCCCCTTGAATTTGTGCTGCTGGATATCATCTGGACGCTGGCGTGTGTTTTGCCGACACTGGCAATCGGCTATCTGCTGCTGCGAAAACAGGAGTTGGCGTAATGTCTTCAAATACCCCATTGCCTCCCCCTGAATCCGTACGCCCGGCTACAAACTCCGGCAAACGCATGGGGCGCGTCCGCAGTCAGGCCCGGCGCGATCAGGTCATTTGTATCGCCATTGCCATTATTTTACTGGCCGGCATTTTTCTTATTCAGGCTCCGCTGCGTTCCCGACGCTCCACCCTGGTTATCAACCACAACAAGAGTGTCGGCAGCCTTATCATGACTTTCCCCCGCCTGACGCTCGGCGGATTCCGCGGCATCCTGGCCATGGTCCTCTGGGAAAATGCCGAGAATGACAAAAATAATCATAAGTGGGTGCCGCTGGAAACTGATTACAACGCCATCGCGGCTCTCGAACCGTATTTTGGTTCAGCGTATATATTTAACGCCTGGAATCAGTCGTACAACCTTTCCGCGCAATTCCATGATATGAACACCAAATATAAATGGGTTCTGGATGGATTAATATATTTATATAAGGGCGAACACTACGTTCCTGATAACGCCAACATGATCATGAATGAGGCCAATGACTTTTTTCTCAAGCTCGGCACCAGCTTTGAAAGGCGCTATTACACCGCCCGCTGGCGCTATGATCTGGCCCACCTTTACCGCTATCAGCCGGGAAAAGTCAGCTCGCAGCTTAGTACCCTGGCCGAAGTGTATTACATTGTCCATCAGCCGCAATTTCATATCAAACTGCTGCCACCCCGCTCCGGCAAAGGGCCGATCGGGCACGGTGTGGAAGTCAACGGCGTGCATTATCGCTACGGCCTAAGCGTCTTTTATTTTGCCTATCAGGAATATGAACGGGCCTTACACACCGTACCCGGCCCAACCGACATGGGACAGCAGGTATTGGACTCCTGGCCGGCAATGACACTGCGATGCTGGTGCCGCGACGATCTATTTTACGCCCAGCGGCTTACCAACCGCATTTTTAATGTGGAACCGGAAAAACAGATGTTACCGCGGTTTCCGGCACGGGTGGAAAACATTGAGGATTGCTACCGCAACGTCAAGGTCAATGCGCCACGCTGTTTGAATGCGTTTCACAAATACCTCGCACAGTACCCTTACCAGAGATATGTACATACGCAGCATATTGTGGAAGTGCAATACTATGAAATTCTGGCCAAAGCGGAACATGAATTATTCCAGGGACTGGTGGCGTGGCAGAATAATAACCGGCGCTTCCGTCTCGGCGATTCCGCCGATCGGGATCTTGCCTCCGCGGTTATACTTTATCAGCAGGCCATTGTCGCCTACAACCAGTATCTCAATACAGCCTTTCCGCCGCAGCGCAATGGTATGCCCAATCCGGACCGCCACGATCAACTTAAATTTCTCAATGCATTGCGGGCCCGTATTGAAGGCATCCAGAGTTTCCGCCTCACGGCGGAACACGGCAAGCCAAATCTCAGCTTTCTGACTCCCGTGACGCTGTCGTTCAGTGACTA
>JAJYGE010000004.1 GCA_021785155.1 Planctomycetota bacterium | reverse complement strand
GCGAGGAGGATTACGTATGGATACATACGTTGACGACGAGCGACAAAGCCCACGGCCCCTTGGCCCCCGCCCGTAGGGTTGGCCTGAAACCGGCCATCTGCGGCGTCGCGTCGGCTCAAGGGGTTTACGAACCCGGTTCTCGCCGCCGACTCCTGGCATCTGGCCGGTTTGAGGCCAATCCACCCGTAATTACGGGTGGAACAGGGCACTAGACCCATTGAGCCGATACCACATTATGTGTCGGTGCTTATTGCCTTTCACTGGCGGCAATAATGTGGATAAACTGTCAATACAAAATTAACGTGACAAAGCGGCGAACCTCCGGGACAATGTTAGAAGCACCGAGTGGACGATGGATGGTTGTCCATTGTACCATATATTGTGTTGTTCGTTTTTTGTTTGGGCTGTAATTTGTGTTTCAGTGTGCAATTACGGAAGAAATAAAGGGGTCGTTACGATGGAATTAAATCGCATTTATCAGCGCGACTGTATTGAGGGTCTTTCTGAAATTGCCGAGGGAAGTATTGATCTGGTCTTTGCCGATCCACCGTTTAACATCGGTTACAAATATGATGTTTATGAAGATAAGCGGGCGGCGGAAGATTATTTAGAATGGACGAAGCGTTGGGGCGCTGGCGTGGTGCGGGCATTGAAATCAGACGGTACCTTCTGGCTGGCTATAGGGGATGATTTCGCGGCGGAATTAAAAATCATTTTTCAACGCGATCTGGGCCTCAAGTGCCGCAGTTGGGTGCTGTGGTATTACACGTTTGGCGTGCAGTGCAAATTCAAATTCGCCCGCAGCCATACACATCTTTTTCACTTCGTAAAAGATCCGACAAAGTTCACTTTCAATATTCCGCCAATCCGGGTTCCGTCAGCGCGAACGCTGGTGTATGGTGACAGTCGCGGCAATCCTGATGGCCGCCTGCCCGATGATACATGGATTCTACGTCCACAGGATATCCCCGATAGTTTTCAGCCCAATGAAGATATCTGGTATTTTCCGCGCGTCTGTGGAACATTTAAGGAACGGGCCGGGTGGCATGGCTGCCAGATGCCCGAACAGTTGCTGGCCCGGGTAATCAGAGCTTCATCCAATGAAGGCGAAACCGTGCTGGACCCCTTTGGCGGCAGCGGTTCAACGCTGGTAACCGCCAAAAAACTTGGCCGCAAATTTATCGGTTTTGAATTGTCTCCGGAATACGCCACCAGAATTCAAGCCCGGCTGGAAGAAACCAAAGTTGGTGAGCCATTATTGGGTTCGGACATCCCGGCGACATCCGCCCCCTCTACCGCCAATGGCAAAATCTGCGTCAACGGCAAACGCGTCAAGGCAAAAGCCGCCGCCGAGCAGCCGTCGCTTTTAATTCCGCCTCCATTACCGGCAACTGGAACCTGACCGTATCAGATACTTACCATGCGCGCACGAGCGATTCCACCACCTCCGCGTGGCAAGGCATGGATTGCATCTGAATGACAGGTGGCATATTAATGGGCTAAACTGGAAATCTCCGGTTGCAGACGCGAAAGAATTTTTAATACGACTGTTTCATCGAGGGGTATGGCATCAACGGCAACACGGATGATAGCGTTGGCCGCGCTGAACAGGCACATCGCAATGGCCCGAATTTCCTGTGCAATGGATGATCGTCTCGTTGCTCTTTTTTCCTTTGAATCCACTCGCAACGGGGTACCGGGCACGGTTGCAGTCGCCGTCGAGAAGCACTACCACCTTCTACCGCCGGACCAAGTTTCCGCCGAAGAACTGCGATCCTACGCCAGAAATCCTCTGGACGGAAACTAAATTACGCTTCATGGCCTTGCAATCAATGCCAAGCAACCGTATTCTCATCGCGCTGTTTATCCCCGGCACGGGGGAGTTGGAAATGTTGGTCAGGGTTAACGGCTGATGGCATCAGCCGGGGCCAGATATTTTCCACCCCTTCAGACGTGGTTGATGAACAAAAACGGGAGTTGCCCATGGATGTTACCATGGATAAAAGTATTCTTAGAAAAGCCGGGGCGCTGATTGAAGCGCTGGGATATATCCAGCGATTCAATGAGAAGATCGTGGTGGTCAAACTCGGCGGTTCATTCATGGACTCGCGGGAAGAATTCCGCAAGGTGCTTACGGACATCGTGTTCATGCATGCCGTGGGCATGCGCCCCGTGGTGGTTCACGGCGGCGGAAAGGCCATTACGCAGGCCATGAATGAAGCTGGCCTGCAGGCGCAGTTTGTCCTGGGCCGCCGGTACACCGATGATCGCACGCTGGCCATTGCCGAGCATGTTCTGGTTAATGATATCAATACGTTTATGGTTCAAACCATCGGTAAACTCGGCGGTAAGGCGATGCCGCTGCATTCCCTGGGCAGTGCGGTGTTGTTTGCTGAAAAGTTGTATTTATCGGATGAATCCAATCCGCGCATTGATATTGGCCGCGTGGGGCAGATTACACGGGTTAATGCGGCGTTACTCCAGGCGCTGACCGCCGCCGATTACATTCCCGTGATTGCCCCCATTGCTCTTGATACGGCGGGTGGCAAGCTCAATGTGAACGCCGATACCGCCGCCGGCTTTGTGGCCGCGGCGTGCGGTGCGGAAAAAATGGTGCTGGTGTCCGATACGCATGGTATACGTGAGCACAAGGATGATCCCAACTCCCTTTTGCGCAGTGTCACGCGGGCAAACATTGAAAAACTTGTCGCCGCCGGTGATATTGGCGAAGGCATGTTGCCGAAGGTGGAAGCCTGCTTTATCGCCTTGGACGGCGGGGTGCAGAAAACGCACATTATTGACGGCCGCTTTCCCCACGCGCTGTTGCTGGAAATATATTCCGATCAGGGTGTGGGAACGGAAATTGTTCGCTCGTGAGAGCCGCCGATGCGGCCGGGTACTCCGCTTTTAGCACGGAATCACAACATGTAATTGAGGCAGTCTATATGAACCAGACCAGCGGCCTTCAACAGGCCGGTAAATTCGATTTCATTGATATTCTCGGCATGGATCGCGCCATGCTCGAACATCTGCTGGCGGTCGCGGAGCGGCTCAAAAAGCAATACCGCGCCACAGGCCGTAACGAACCCATGGCCGCGGGCAAAACCCTGGCTATGATTTTCGAAAAGCCCTCGTTGCGCACGCGTGTGAGCTTTGAAGTGGCGATGGTTCATCTTGGCGGGGCCGCCATTTATATCACACCGGGTGAAATTGGTTTGGGAAAACGTGAAAGCGTTCCGGATGCCGCCCGGGTGCTCTCCGGTTTCTGCGACGCCATCATGGCCCGCACATTTGCCCATGACACCATTGTCCAGCTCGCCCGTTTCAGCAACCGCCCGGTTACCAACGGATTAAGCGAACGCAGCCACCCCTGTCAGGTCATGGCGGATCTTTTAACCATCCGTGAACATTTTGGCTCGCTTTCCGGCCTTACTTTGGCCTACATCGGCGATGGCAATAATGTCGCCCGGTCGCTGATGGAAGCCTGCGCCGTATTCGGTCTGAAATTCCGCATCGCCGCGCCGCAAGGTTATCACCTTGACAACGCGGACGTACAGGCCGCCGGAAAAATTACCGGCTTTGATTTTCAAGACACGACCGACCCGCGTGAAGCGGTGAAATCCGCGGATATTATCTATACCGATACCTGGGTGAGCATGGGCCAGGAAAATGAAAAAGAACAGCGGCTCAAAATTTTCACGCCTTATCAAATCAACAGCGCCTTAATCGCGGAGGCCCCGGCGCATGCCGTGGTCATGCACTGCCTGCCGGCCTATCGGGGCGTTGAGATTACGGATGAGGCAATGGATTTTGATCGCAGCATTGTGTTTCAGCAGGCTGAAAACCGCCTGCATTTTCAAAAGGGCGTCCTGGCCGTCCAGCTCGGCGGACAGTGAAGCGGCCGGTGCTGCCGATGCAGCACCGGATGTCATACACGCAAAAGATTAGCCCCAATTCGGTTTACTTAAGGATCACGAGATCATCCTGGAAAGGAACAGAGGGTTGAGGTGGTGCCAAGTCTTCGGGGCGTTTTTTCTTGTAATTGGACATTTTTATTTTCACAACGCGCGGGTTGATGCGGCCATCTCTGGGCGGCAAAATACCCCTGCTGATCTGGATCAGCAGACCACGGTAGAGCCTGGGTAGTGGGTTGTCAGGGGCAGCCCGCAACAATGGAATGGCATCCTTGATAACCCGCACGGCGTGGATGAGACTCAGGGTTCGCGGATCCATATCCACCCGTAAGGCCGCTTCGTGCATCAAGGCTCGGATGGCATTGTGCGCCAGGAATATTCCATAGATTTCCTGTACGATGTTCACCGGCGTACCACTGCGCAGTTCCACGGGCCTCTTGAGTTGATGGGTGGTTATTTCGTCGTTATCGATTTCGATTTCCCAGCGTTGATGGTACAGCACCACGAGTTCTTGAGCCGGATACTTCTGGGCATCCAGTAGCGTGGTGACAAGGCGATGGCGTTGTCCATGGCCAGGACGGTTGGGATCCTTGAAACTGTAGGAAATCACACGCACAATCCTACCGTCTTGGCGTCGCCGACGGGCCTGCCAAGAGGGATATATCCGCGCCAGAAAAGAACCATCGGGGAGCGTTTTTACCACGTCAAAGACCACCGTGCTGGAGACACGCCCCAAGACGTATCGGCCCGTATCGATCGCCTGGCGTAGCAGGCTATAGCCGTAGAATCCGCGAACCGCTGCGACCCGTGCGTTGAAGCACCTGCTTGACCAGCCCCGGCGGAATGTACCGTGCCAAGGCCTCCAGAA
>JAJYGE010000136.1 GCA_021785155.1 Planctomycetota bacterium | reverse complement strand
AATTCGAGTATCCACGCCGGTGCCAACACGGGCCAATATCCGTGTGCGTGTTCCGGCGTGGGCACATGCCGATATGCCGATTCATATCAATGACACCCTTGCCGCCACAGGCAAACCCGGCACGTATCAGTCGCTGGATCGCGTATGGTCGGATGGAGATACGGTAACGTTCACCTTGCCGATGTTCCCCCGGTTATCGCTTTATACGGGTATGGATCAGATGCCGGGAGGCTTGCGTTATGGCCTTGAGTACGGCCCGATCCTGCTGGCCGTCGTTGCTGCGGATGTGGCAGATCACGTTGGTACGCCGCCGGCTCCAGCGACAGCCAAAGAAAGAGCCTTTGCACATGATACGAACATTGGCGTTGCCTGGAATCCGGGCGGGGTGGTCTGGCCGGTCAACTTGCCGCTTGCCGCCGAGGAAATCGTCCATCGGCTGCGTCCTGTGCCTGGCCATCCCCTGCACTTTGCCATAGATGGAGTGCCGGAGTATCAATATGTTCCGTATTTTGAAATTGACGATCAGCTATTTACCTGCTTTCCGGTGCTTAGAACGCCGGAATCCTATCCGGCCCAACCTGTAGACCCGAATGACCTGGCGCTGGCGAGCAAAGGTGCCACGGTCACCTCGGATAGCGAATTACCATCCGAACCCGGCTGCACGAACAAGATCATCGACGGCATCATTGCCACGCCCGCAAATTTTGCCGCCAATCGCTGGCATTCCGCCGATACGCCGCATCCGCATTGGGTGCAGGTAAAATTGCCGCAACCGGCGATCATTGGCAAGGTGGTCATCGACTTTGCCGATCCGCTGGGCCATCCGACGAGTTTTCAGGGCATTGTGCAAATGGATGGTAAAGATCAAGTGGTGTTTGATGTCACCAATTATCAGGGTTGGCGTAAATACACTGCGGAGATTACGCCGGTAATGACCAACACGTTCCGCCTGGTGATCCGCGATTCCGCCAGCCCGCTGCATCCCAACGCCGCGCAAATCAGCCAAATTGAGTTGTATCCACCGGGATAGATGTAATCGCGTTCCCATAATAAGCGGGAAAAGTGGTGAACTTAATTGGGCGTGGCAGAGCACTCGTTACTCCTTTCTCAACAGCGACGACTGCCGCGCAAAACGCGCAGTGCGAGCACACGCGGCTAAAAGGGGATGGGGTGGCTTGGTACACTGCCCGGATGTATTGCCACATCCCCTGGCCTTCCTGCGGTGCTTTTACGGATCACGTCTCTTGCCGATAGGCTCAAATTCTGCTAACGTTTTGATCATTGGCGGAAGGAATTTCCCTGGGCTGGCGCGTGATGCCGGAAAAGTTGAGGATGACGTTGCGAAACTCTCGGCGAGCGCAGGCTACTATGGCGATGAGCCGGGATGTATCAGATTGTATTGTCCCGCCTTCCAAGCCCCCTGTGGATGCGATGGAAATGCTTTCCCAGATTGAACTGGAAACTATGATCGATCAGATGGAATTAACCACGACCGAACTGGATACTGCGGTAGACCGGGCCACGCAGGCACTGTTGGCCAAGCATCAAGGTGATGGGTATTGGGTGGGCGAGTTACAGGGCGATAGTATTCTGGAATCGGAATACATCATACTCAAATTCATTTTAAGCCAGGAGAATGATCCGGCGCTGCCTAAAATAGCCAATTATCTTCGCAGTATTCAGCAGGCGGACGGCGGATGGAGTCTGTTTCCCGGCGGCAACAGCGATTTAAGCGGCACGGTGAAGGGATATTTTGCCCTGAAACTCATGGGTGATGATCCCGATTCCCCGCACATGCGTGTGGCGCGTCAGGTAATTCGGCACCTCGGCGGGGCCGAGCAATGTAACAGCTTTTCCAAGTTTTATCTGGCCGCCCTCGGACAAATCAGCTACGACGCCTGTCCCAGCATTCCTCCGGAAATTATTCTGCTTCCGAAATGGATTTATTTTAATCTGTATGCGGTTTCGGCGTGGAGCCGCACGATGATTTTACCGCTGGCGATCGTCAGCGCTTATCGTCCGGTGCGCAAGCTGCCGACGGAAAAGGGAATCTCGGAACTATTTAACAATTCGGAAGCGGCCAACAGCACTGTGGGGCGGTTAAAAGGCTTGCCGCGAAGTTGGCGGGAGATGTTCCTACTGCTGGATCTGTCATTAAAGCGTTATGAAAAAACCGCGATCACGCCGCTGCGGCCTCTGGCCATCCGTGAGGCGGAAAAATGGCTTTTAGAGCACATGGAAGGCTGCGATGGTCTGGGGGCAATTTTCCCTCCGATGGTCTATATTCTCATCGTGCTGCGGATATTGGGCTATGCCGATGACCATCCGGTAGTGATCAAAGCGCAAAAAGATTTGCGGGATCTGTTTATTGAAGAAGGCGATACCATCCGGATCCAGCCATGCTGGTCGCCGGTTTGGGATACGGGTATTGCGCTGCACGCGCTGGCGGAAACGGACATGGATGCCGATCATGCGGTGGCCAAAAAAACCACCCAGTGGCTGCTGTCCAAGGAGTGTCATACCGGCAGCGATTGGATGAAAAATTGTCCGGATTGTGAACCCAGCGGCTGGTATTTTGAATTCAATAATCCCCACTATCCTGATGTGGACGACACGGCGATGGTGACCATGGCGCTTAAACGCCTGGGCGGTCAGACCGCGGAGGCAGCCGTATCGCGCGGCGTGAACTGGCTGCTGGCAATGCAGAATGATGATGGGGGCTGGGCGGCATTTGACCGCACGCGGCACCGCCCAATTCTTGAGCATGTACCTTTCGCGGATCATAATGCCATTCAGGACCCATCCTGTCCGGACATTGCCGGTCGAACACTGGAGTGTCTGGGACATTGCGGCATTCCCAATAATCACCCAGGGGTGCGGCAGGCGGTTAATTTCCTGAAGGAAACTCAGGAAAAAGAGGGTTGTTGGTTCGGGCGATGGGGAGTTAATTATATTTACGGCACCTGGCAGGTACTCACGGGTTTAAATTCGGTGGGGGAAAAAATGGATCAGCGGTTTATCCGCAAGGCGGCGGATTGGCTGCGATCATGCCAGAAGCCCGATGGGAGTTGGGGTGAGTCATGCCAGACGTATGAAAACCCCGAACTCAAAGGCCGCGGGCCGAGTACAGCGTCGCAGACCGCTTGGGGAGCCATGGGATTATTGGCTGCGTCAGGGGCGGACGATCCGGCGGTAAAGAAAGCGATCCGTTGGCTCATTGATGCACAAAATGCCGAAGGAAACTGGGATGAGCAGTGGTTTACCGGCACAGGTTTCCCCCGGGTGTTCTATCTGAAATATCATTTGTACCGACTGTATTTTCCGCTCATGGCACTGGCCCGCTACCGGCGGATTCAACAAAGCCATGAGCCGTAAGCGACAGCGCAAGTATAAACATGGAACTTAGCCGCTAAAAATGATAAAACTCCTGCGGTGCAAGGGATTGATTCATATTGTAACTTAAAGACCCGCCTTGGCAGGACGGTGGGCATCGTCAGCCTGCTGTTATGAGTGTCTCCAAGGGCGCGGCGGTACAACCATTACAATGTTGGCACAACCGACAACGATGCCGGGAATTACCGTGGCAGGAAAGCGAGACTCCTTATGGCTTACATGCATATATTCCGCCGGGTAAAAATTGCACCGGGCCTGACATTGAACCTGACCAAGCACGGAGCTTCACTTTCCGCCGGTGTACGTGGTGCCCATATCACCATGGGCCGCACAGGAATACGTCGGACAGTTGGCATACCCGGCACCGGCGTTTTCTACACGTCGCACCAAGGCTGGTCATCAGGCGTTCATTCAAGCGAGCACTTTGCCAATGGCCAGACGGTACCGGCGGCAGGCAGATCGGGCAGAAATCTTATTCTGGCGTTGCTGCTGTGCACCCTTCTGGGGCTGTTCGGTGCCCATCAGTTTTATGCGGGCCACATGTTCAAAGGAATTGTAATGCTGCTGCTGACAGTCACGGGCTGGGGCTTAATTATCACCGTGCCGTGGATGATACTGGACTGGGTTTTGATTCTGACGGGCCAGTTTCATGACCGGCAGGATAACCGCATCACATGGTAAGCCGTTTGTGCATATTCAACCGCATCCGGCCCGGCTGGTCCATTATGCCCTATTGAGTTGAATCCGCCAGCCAATGAATTATCGGCAAAAACCAGCCAATCGACTACTGGATGGCGAATCAGTGGAATAACCCCTGTACGGCTTGCCCGACGGGCGTGTCAAGTATATGCTCAATATTATGAGCGTTGGAAACGTCATCACGGTTATAGGAATACCCGCTATTGTCGGGGCGCTAATCTACATTGGGCGCAAACTGGAAATATTGGACACCTTAAAGCTGAAACTGGATGCCGTGGAAAAGAAAGTTGATGGCATTTTCGAGCGGTTCATAAAAGTTGAAGAGCGCGTCAACACGTTATGGAAGGATGACATAGCTCCGTCACATTCTCCGCGCCAACTGAACGACAGGGAGTGGCCATTCTGAATCAGAGCGGCATCAAGTAAATAGTTGAGGCAAAGAAACAAACCGTGTTGGATGCTGTTAAGGCGTTGAATCCAACCAACGCCTCCGATGCGGAACAGGCGTCCTTGGACGGAGTAAGCAATTTACCGAAACATTGTCCGGACGTTATACCACAATTAAAAGATGGAGCGTTCAAGACCGGGCAAGGAATTGAAACCGTGTTGCTTGTCGGTGGATTCCACTTGCGGGACTTAATCTTCCCTGAACTTGGCTTTTCGACGACGGACCTGGATAAGCATAAAACGACCTGATTCGTCCGCCACCGGCCCATACCGCCCTGTTTCCACCCGAGATGACTGCACCAGCAAGGATTCGAACCTTGGACCCGCTGATTAAGAGTCAGCTGCTCTACCAACTGAGCTACTGGTGCTCGGAGGGAGTATTCTAGTTGTTTTTTCAGCGGTTTCAAGCGTTGCTGAAGCTTATGGTCAATTCATGACGGATAATAGAATTGTCACCCGTTGCCGCCAATCCGATATTCGATTACATTCGGGAGATGATGAAAACCCCGGATCAATCGTCCGCCACAGCTTCAAATGAACCGGCACCGCGCAATTTAACCGGCACCGCTGCCGCACATGAAACCCCGCTGCTGCCATCACTGGCCGTGGTGAAAACGCCCTATTGTCATCTGTTGGGTTACAGCGTCGCCGGGGAAGAGACGGTAATACAGGCTCCGGAACTCAATGTGGTCTTTGACATCGGCAAGTGCCCGCGGCCCATGCTGACCAGTGATTTCTGCCTGCTTTCCCATGGCCACATGGATCATAGCGCGGGATTGGCCTATTACCTTTCGCAGCGATTTTTCCAGGGCATGACGCCGGGCACAATCATCTGCCCGGCGGCCATTGCTGATGCCGTATCGGGTGTTATAAAATCCTGGACCGCTCTGGAGGGCAAAGCCATTGCCCATCGGGTAATCGGGCTGAACATCGGGGATGAATTTGAGTTACGAAAAGGGTTAATCGTACGAACATTTGCCACCCGGCATACTGTGCCATCAGCAGGATTTCTGCTGCTGGATCGGCGGGAAAAACTTAAACCGGAGCTGGCGGAACAAAATTTGCCGGGGCATATTCTGCGCGATATGAAAGCGCGCGGCGAAGCAATCACGTATACTCTGGATGTTCCCCTGATTGCCTATACCGGCGACACGAGCATGGGTGAAACGCTGCTGCAGGATGGCGTGCGCAATGCGCGGATACTGATAACCGAATGCACATTTTTTGAACATGGCCATCGCAAACGGGCGGCGGTGGGCCAGCACATGCACGTCAATGAATTTATTGAAGTATTACCCAAGCTGGAAAACGAACTGGTGCTGATCGCGCACTTATCCCGCCGGACTTTTTTGCGCTGGGCCCAGAAACAACTGGAAAAAGCCATGGTGGGATTAACCATTAAGCCCAAAGTGGAATTTTTTATGGATCATGCCCAGAAATTGCAGGTGCGCCCCAGCAAAGCGGCGGCATTTACGCCAGTGGAACCCGTCGCCAAAGACGACGCGGAAGATGCATAAAAGATTCCACCATTCTGATACCGCCTTGGGTTGGGTCTGACCGCAGCAACGTGACATCTTTTCCGATGCTGCGGAAGTCCTTTCGTTTTTCAAAGGCCATATAAAATCCGCCGCTGGGTTCCGGCAGCTTGTATACACCCGGAGGAATCACCATTTGACCCGCGCCGGAATGGTAGGTACGCACGATGGTCGGCATAAGGGCGGCGGGGTTGTCCGGCCCCAACAATTCGGATTCCGCCGAGACTTTACCAGACCACCCTGCCATAGCTCGAACATGCATAATTCCAGCTTACACAAAATATCCGAACCAAATTCTGAACAACGTAAAGACACCTGCTGTTCGTGAAAGATTCTCGATAAATTGGTACGTGGCCACGAACGACCAAGGCCCGCTGCAAAGCGATTTTAGCGGCTTTGAGCAACGGTATGCGTGGGGGTCACTTTCAGTCCCGGCAGTGTACCCGCCTCGTAGGCCTTCCAGAATTGTTTCTTGACACGTTGGTAAATACTGCTTTCAGATTCACCCGCACCGAATTGAATTGGAATCCACACGTGTGGCACCGGCAGTGGGCGAGAGGCTTTCATCCGGGCGGCAAACTTATGGATCACATAGGTGACGGGGCGCCAAGACCGATCCGGGTTGATGATGCCATAATCGGATCGCTCACCACAACGGTAGCCGCCAGGGAACCACCAGCAAATGGCACCGTTGCCTCCCGCGGCAAGTATGGTGCGATAAAATCCGGCATATATCTTTGCGGTGCGTCTGGCGGCCGTGGAACTTTCTGAATCGTCGGCATTATTCCACTGCGAGTTACCAAATTCCGCATAAATAACCGGCAGGGCCGCGTTAACGGCGCGGGCGTACTGGATCGTGAAAGCAGCGCGACGAACCCTTTGCGGTGATTGGCTCATGAGATGGCCATAAGCTTCCGGCTCAAACATATCAACCAAGTGACTTAAGGCGGTAAAAGCATAATAAACATCCGGTGGTTCTTTGGGATAGCCAGCCATGCTCATGCGAAAACTCACGAGGTGATGGGGATCCACCTTGTGAATCAACCCGATGGCGCGGCCATAAGTTCGGGCCAGCAGCCCGCTTAAAAAGTGATGGTAAGCCAGCACCATGGCCGCAGCTTTTCCGTTACGGCCAGACAGTATCTGGACTTCGCGCGGATTGGTGACCTGACCGCGCTGGCGCGGTACGGGAAAACGCCACGCGGCCTGCGCGTTTTTTACCGAACCGTAATGGCGGATAATCCACATTCGCCATTGTGCGTCCAGTCGCCGCCGGGCGTTATAATGGCCCCAGAAAGGTTCCCAGGCAATATCGTATGCGAAAAGCGTGGCGTTGGAATCCAAATGCAGCTCCGATATTACATTTTGCACGGCTTTGAAATTAAATTTACCCGGCCCATCAGCTTCACCGCCAAGTTGATCGATCCCGGCGATCGACAAATTCACATGCAGGCCCAGTTCTCGGGCACGGGCCAGCACATCAAGTACATTCCAAGCGTAATCGCCGCGATCGAAGGGAATGGAAATGGTATTAAAGCCAATGGCCTTTACATCGCGCAAATTACGCTCAACGGTTTGTGGATCATAGGATTGGCGGCTGGTCCAATGCTGATAGAGTGCCCCATTTTCCTGTGCCATGGACGATTCCGGCCAGAAATTTACGCCGTCAACATACCACGGTTTGCCGCGCAAAAATAACAGGCCATTGCGGGCAGTCACGAAATGTCGCTGGCCGTGAAGCGACAACACGCGCAGGGAACCGACCAAACGATCCACGACCTTTTCTGTTCCAGCTCTTTGCTTTTCCAGAACCGTGGTGACGTGGTATATGCGATGCCAGTGCGCTGGTATCGGCGGTGTCCAGCTTGAGACAAACTTTTGTGCGCTGGCGGGGCGAATAATACCCGTAAATGTGTGCTGGTGTATGACCTGCCCGGCAGTATCGGTAAAGGTACTGATCACGCGCACGGCTTGAGGTAAAGGACCTTTATTGATCACCAAGGCACCAAATGGCAGCGGGGTATTGGCGAATGTTGCATAACGTTTGCTCCCCCCTTCCGCCAGATATAAGCCCTGTTGAACACGCTTGATCACCGCAGTGAGCCAGTCTTGCACCAATGGAGACGCGAAAAATGCCCCGTCGGTAATGGGAATACTTAGTGTGCTGCCCTGGCCGGCGCGCGCGGCGCTGGAAGGAAGTTCAAGCGCTGCCGCGATAGCAACAAAATGGCCCTTGGCACCGAGGCAATTCAATAAGGGAATATAACGCGTGGCCATGTGTTGATCCAATCCTGTGGCCTGGGCGCGCGGGTACAATCCCATCGTTGACTGTGGCGTTGGCAGAACAGTTAGCGGCGCTATCGCCTGGCGCGGATTAACGGCCAGGGTTCGCATATCGGTCACGGGAAATAGCTTGTAGGTCGGCGAGATCATGTGGATCCGCGGCGCACTATGAAACGTTGATGCCAGTGCCGCGGCAAAAGAGCGGGCATCCTGTGCCGGCAGGCGCGCTGTGCCAACGCCCGCGAGATCAACGGTGTAGACCCTACCATTTTTTTCCGTGGTAAACCCGTTGGCCAAACCGAAGGAGATGTTTCTGGCACGGGGCAGGTGCAAATGGTCACCCGGGAAGAATCGGCCAGCCACCGGAGGATCCGGCCAGCCATGAAACGCAATCTCCGGCAGGACATAACGCGTCCAATGAGAGTGCAGTTTCACCACGGCAATCCATCGGGAACCATCATGTTCATCGCATTCAACGTTAAGTTCACGGGCATGCGGGCCGCCCTTCGCCCAGAATACGGTATCGTGATCTTGTGCCCGAACCGCGATGGCGGGGCTTCGAAAGCTGCACCAGCCGTTAAGATGAAAGCGAAATTTATAGCCATATACCTCACCCGGCGGAAGTCGCGATGGGGTCTTGAGCATTACGACCGTGGATGGTTCCGTGGGACTAGAGCTCGCCTGCCTCCAGCGCCGGGCGTGCCGCGGCAAAGCAAGCGGATCGCTGTGTATGATCTGTTTTAAGCGATGCAGCATCTGTGACCGGTTGGCCCAATGTGAACCCAGACGGAATTCCATATTGGTAAACGCCGGGGCACCAAGTGCCACGAGAAATCCAGACGACCGCGCGTAATGCTTGATGGCCATGACCGCATTGGCGGGCGTCCTCGCGGGATTTATCACAATCAGCACGGGCAAATTCGGCCCATTCATGATGGCCGAATTTGTCAATTGATGCGTGGACAATTTGACCGGTGTCATACCGGCAGCCCGCAGGCGCGAGGCCAGAGCGGAAGCGATACTTTCGGGCCAGTCGGGCGAGCGACACTGATAAATGCCGACGAGTGTTCGACGGCTGCCCGTCTGGTGGTAGCGCGAGGCATCCCGTTTGTTGCCAAATACAGTTGCCGAGACATGGGGCGGAAAACCCGCCGTCATTAATGCCGCCGCGAATCCATAAATCCAGACGCGATTCATCTTCGTACTCCATAAAACAAGCATTACAATGTTCAATAACCATGCCACCCAATCCGCTGGGACTACAGGAGCAAAGTTATCGTGTGCCCGATGGACATCTGATTGACACTATCTTTGGACGCACGGTCGAATGCCATGAATGAAAACGCAGATTTACCGTGATCGCTTTTTCACCGTCACCATCATGCGTTCCAATTTTTCCATCGATTCGGTATCGTCCTTCAACTCCAGCAATGGCGGCAGTTCGCGCCGAATATGGGTTAGATCAAGGCCGCCGAACTGCCGCACAAGAATGCTTTCAACATCGCCCCAATCGCGATCTCGGGCGGCAAAGACTTTATGAATAATCAGGTCTTCCGCACAGCAGGTTGTCAACGTCACCAGCCCGTTTACATGCCATGGCGTGGCGCGTCCGACGGATGCCTCCTCAAACGGAAATGCCCCCAGCGCAATATCCAAGTCGACCAAGCCCCCGGTTCGGGCCAGCAGAACGCGCCGTTCCAATGCGAATTGCCGCGCGTTTTCCAGTCGCGGCGAAAAGATTTCCAGTAAGGTGTCAATAAACTTAGCTTCGTGCCCCAGCCCGGTCATCAGGGTAAGGTCAACATCCTGCGTGAAACGCGGCATGCCCCAGCGTTGCACCGCAACGCCGCCGATAAAGCAGAACCGCCATCCGTGGCCGCGGCAAAATGCCTCCACTTCCGCCGCGGCAACAATGACATCCTCCAAGCCGTTCATTGCCGCTTTCTCCGGCGATGGAATAATTCCTGTTGCTCCACCAGGCCCGACCAATCCGGTCGTTCGCGCCACGGCTTGCCCGCCACTTTCAATGCTCTGATCCGCCGCCAGACTTCTTCATCGGTTAAGGCGGCGAGTTCCCGGTCACGTATGATTTCCAGCATCTCAGTGGTTTCGCGGTAGGTCTTCAGCCACTGTGTTTTGTCAATTCTTGAATCCATTAGAGTGTATTATACTGCGCTGGTTTGGGTGTGTCTGCCACAGTGGGCCCAAGAATCTGGTACGCTGTCCAAATGTATTGCCACACTTACGGTCCAGGGAATCGTCGGATGGCAATCTCGGCCATTATCTGGACAGGCTCCCGAGTTCGGGTCCAATCAACTGGGTTTCAATCTGCTCCAGGGTTTTGCCCTTGGTTTCCGGCAGCACGCTATAGATGAAAAATGCCCCCAGCAGGCAAATTCCTCCATACATCCAGAACACACGGGCCGTACCCAGATTCTGATTTAAAAATGGAAAAGTAAAGGTAAGCACAAAATCAGCCGCCCATAATGCGAATACCGCAACGGCCATGGCCGCACCGCGAATGCGATTGGGAAAAATCTCCGATAAGACCACCCAGGTAACCGGAGCCAGGGTAAAGCAGTAAACCGCCACCGCCGTGGTAACCAGAATCACCACATGCACCCCATGACTGTGCACATGAAATGCCCATCCCAAAAGCGCGTAAACAATCACCAGTCCGATGGCTCCGCCCAGAAGCATGATTCTTCGGCCCAGGCGATCTACAACAAACATCGCCATGATTGCGCAAATAAAAGCCACCACACCGGTAATAACAATATTAAACAGGGTGCCGGATACATGATAGCCCGCGGCTTTGAAGACCTTCGAGGCGTAGCTAAAAATGACGTTTATACCGCACCACTGCTGAAAGACCGCCAGCACAATGCCAATGGTAAGGGCCTTGGCCATGCGCGGCTTTAATAACTCATGCCAATTAAAATTTTCACCCTCATGCTCCAGAGATTCATTGATCGCCGCGCTGGTACGATCCGCATATTCCCGCCCACCGATGCGCCCAAGAATATGATCCGCCTCGGGTCTGCGTCCCTGTTTCATCAGCCAGCGGGGACTTTCCGGAGCGCTGAGCATTCCGAAGAAAAATAACAGCGATGGAACCGTGGTGGCCGCGAACATCCAGCGCCAGCCCATTTGCCCATTCCATGAATGCAGTATCTGCAAGGCGGTAGCATCTGCCGCCGTGGGCCGCGCGATCAACCAATTGATGACCTGGGCCGCAACAACTCCAAACGCGATGGCCAACTGATTACCGGATACCAGTTTGCCCCGCATTTCCGGCGGCGAAATTTCAGCAATGTAGATCGGCGAAAGATTCGATGCCATGCCGATGGCCACACCGCCGAAAATCCGCCAGATAACAAAGGCGGTAAAACTCCCGGCCAATCCCGTGCCGATGGAGGAAACGGCAAAGAGCAACGCCGCGAGGATAAGCATTTTTTTTCGGCCAAATTTATCGCTTGCTCCGCCGCAGCTCACCGCACCGAGCAACGCACCGACCAACGCCGCGCTCATGGCCCAGGCGACCGCACTGGGATGATGTTCGATGCGAAAATATTTTTCATAAAATACTTCCGCCCCGCTGATGACCACCCAATCATAACCAAATAGCAGTCCTCCCATCGCCGCAACCATCGCCACCCGCCAGATATAACGCCTATTCAGGGGTTCGCCCGGGCCAGAGAGCGCGGAATAGGCGATGGTCTTCATGCGGTACTCCTTTTTAGAATCGCGTTGCGATCAATGACACTTCAACAGGCGGCATGATACGCGATTTTAATGCTTTTTACGCGGAATTTTCCATTGCGCCAAACCCAAGTCAATAAACTGACCGCCGGTGGTCTGATGCGTATGGACCGCCATGAGATTTCTACCCGGATGCAGCGCCCGCAAGCCGGCGGGAGTTATCCTTACCGGCACATACGTTGTGGTGTATCCGCTGGCTGTGCCCGCCAGCACACCATTGATGTAGACCTCAATACCCTCGTCATGATACGCATAAATGACCAGATCGTTAAAATGGCCTGCCGGCATATTAAAGTGCCGCCGAATCCAAATATCGGGGGTCAACCAACTCGTGCGCGGTGTCACCCCCGGATCGGCCGAACCAAAACCCGCCGAGCCGACCTTCCATCCCGAATCGTTAAAGTCCGGCTGGTACCACCCGGCAGGCGGTTTGCGGATTGTGTAATGCCAGATGATCGGTGATTTTTGTGCGGTGGGGACAATCTGTTTCACTACCGGCGGCGGAGGAAGACCTTGCCAATGGGTGCCAATTTTTTCCGATCGACTGGCCCAATAGCGCCACATTTTCGGATCCAGCATCATTTTTACGAACACCGCCCCCACCACGGGCCGGGCGTGCATAAAGCCCTGCAGGGTTGTCGTACTGTAATAATCAGCCAGCGGAACCCGATTGGGCGTGTCATTAAGAAAGTTGTACAGACCGCCTATGATCCTGCGGAAGTGCGCACGATGGCGTGCCAGAATAGCGGTGTAAATGGAATGATCAGTATCGGAATTTGTGGTTTGATAATTCAGGGGAAGGCCGAAGCGTGTCATTTTAGTCAGGTAAAATTGAATTTCGCGGTGGTACACTTCCGGCGGAAATAAATGAAGGCCCAATACGCGATCCCAGGCCATGTTGTATAGTTCACCCCAGGAATTGGGCAAATTAAATTCCGCCCGGTAATGGTTACCCTCTTTATCCACCCGCATCCAGCGCTGCGCCCAGCGCTGGGCGATGGCATGGTATTGGGCCGCCATGGTATCCATGCCGCGCATTTTGCATAGCAAGCCGTACGCTCCGATGGCCTCAATGGCTTTTACGGATAAATTCGCATTGTGTGAACGGGGTCCCAGAAAATCATCCGTGGACAATTGATCCTTGGGATCGAAACCATTTTTACGCAGATACTTGACCCAACGGGTAAATAAAGGCCAATATTTGGCGGCAAAATCCGCGTTGCCTTCCGCTTTGGCAATGGCTCCGGCGAGAATAATCATGTTGCCGCTTTCTTCGATAGGCATGTTTTCACCGCCCGAATTGTAGTGGCCCACACACATGGGATAGGTTCCAAGATCATGCGGCGACCATGGAAAGCGCCAGCGCGGGGTATTGGCCGAATTAAGTATCGGCACCATGGACGCCGATTCAAGCTGTGGATCAAAGAGAAGAAAAATGGGAGAGGCCGGGAAAAATACGTCCACCGTATCAATGTCACCGTTACTGGTCTCTTCTTTCGTGTACACCATTGGCATACCATGGGTATCCGCGGACATTCCCATAGCCGCCAGTGATTGCCGATAGGCCAAAGCCGCAATCAGAGCATAGCGATTTCCACCCACCCGCCGCGCATCGGCCATGACCCGAACATCAAATGCGGCGCTTTGCCGCATAAGCGATTTATAATGACCGTCGGCCCACTGAAACATTTGCGATGGCGACTTGAATACGTGCCGCCAGTAAGGCCGCTGATATTGGCCAAAATAATCAATGGCGTAGACTTCATCATACGCCACCATCACATTGCGGGTTACCGGATCAGCGTTTACGGTTCCGAGATTAAAACAAACGGCCTCCACGGGCTGTCCGGCGCTGACCGCGCGGGGCATATTCCCGGCATCCGTGGTCGGTATAGCACCATTCGTGAGAAAATCATGGATACAACGACTATTGTCCGCGATGCATGCGGTGCTTTGATTTCTCCGGACGACGGTATAGATATAACCCCAATCCAAACCGACCGGATCACCGGAAAGATTAAAATAATTTTGTGATGGCGTACCGCACTTCAAAGCGGTCAATGCCCCAAAATGCAGGCGGCTCCACGTCACCTGCTGCCGATCATGGTTTACCGCAATGGCCGAACTGGTGCTGTAATAAAGCTGCACCTGATGAGCATGGCCATCGGCGGACTTTACGCGCCAGGTGATGTATGTTACCGGCAGTGTCATGATTTTGAGTTTCGCGGGTAAGCGCGGTGTGGTGAAGGTAAGCGTCAAATCAATTTTATGGTTGGCGAACCGATAAATGGTCGTAGTAGGTCGGACCGCTACGCTGATCTGGTGGAGAGCCGGCGATGTATGGGGATCATTACCCATGAGCCGATAAGCCTTGCCATCAATACGCACCAGACTCACAAGACGCTGAATCCGGCCATCCCAGTAGCGTGTGCGATGATTGGCCAGGTGATTATTCTCCGACCAGATGCTCATATAAGGATCAAACGTGACCAGAGGCACGGCCGGCGGACGGAATGCGGGAGCGGCGCGGGCCACGACCGCCAACAACGCGCACACGAGCATACCACACCCGGCATACACAATCTTATGAGTTTGACGATGTCGCATTACCCGGCTCCTCAATTGATATTGATCCGGTTATTCGACTCAATGCCATACGCCATGGATCGATTTCGAATTCCGCCATGATTATAAACTAACGGGGCTTTTTTATTTACACTTCCCGCCTGTTGCCAAAAACTGATACTTTTTTTACCATTGAACGCGTGGCGATCTCTTTTTAATGGCGCAATACCCATGCAAATACATCGGCGAAGACAGATTCGGGACGAAGCCATCCCCATGGATTCCCGGTCTTGCTTTGCCGTGCGTGATTTTCGGCTTAAGAATTTCGAATTCCGCTGGCACCGTCATCCGGCGGTGGAATTAACCCTGATCCTGCGTGGCCGCGGCCTGCGTTTTGTCCTGGACACCATTGAACCCTTTGCCGAAGGAGATTTATGTCTGTTGGGATCCAATACGCCGCACAGTTGGAGTTCCGAACCCCAGCATGGTCCGGTGCGATCTCTGGTGGCCCAATTCAGTGCCAATATCTGGGGTAAAGATTTTATGAAATTGCCGGAAATGCGGCCCATTGCCAGGCTTTTGATTCTCGCGCAGCGCGGCATACACGTTCAGGGCAAAACACGATCCCGTGTACGGGAGATGTTTATTGATTTATATCAAGCCCCCACCGGCTCGGCGGTTCGCCTTGCAAAATTGATCGAGATTCTCGCACTTTTGGCCGACAAAAACACCCAAGGTGAATGCCGCCTCCTGGGGATCGCCACGCCTGATATCCGTCCCGCCGCGCGCCAGGATCACTTGTTGGAAACAATTATTACACGACTGCAAACTGGCCCGGCCAACGCGCCCAAACAGGCACAAATGGCCCATAACGCCGGTTTATCACCCGCGGCATTCAGCCGCTTTTTTAAGAGGCAAATGGGCAAAGCCTATGTCCAGTATGTGGGCGATTGGCGTATTGCCCATGTCTGCCGACTTCTGGCCGAAACGGACCAGACCATTACGGCCATTGCACTGGACTCCGGGTTTGCCAATCTTTCCAACTTTAACCGCCGCTTCAAAATCGCCAAAGGTGTTACCCCACGGCAATATCGCGCCATGTACCATCAGGCGGGCGTATAGAGCCCCCGCCAAAGTGACAAAAAAGTATTACTTGCGTTGAAAAATCATATAGACGCGCCGCCAGTGGCCGCTTTACACTCCACACTTAATAAATTCGTCCGTCGCCATCGACGGGCATCCACAGAGCGTGGCAATATTTCCGGGCACCCGTGGATTTTCCTCGCAAAACGCGCGGTGCAAGCACACGCGGTTAAAAGAGGATGGGGTTTCCCGGTACACTGCCCGGATGTATTGCCACGCCCCATCCACAGAGTATTTCATAAGGAGATCATGATGCATACGAAGAAGCCAAGCGTTAACCCTCAAGACCCCATCCAGACAATCCCGGAATTACCGCCACTGGGTTTGACCACCGCCAGTCTCCGGGAAATTATACCCGCCCCGGCTGCCGCCAAACCGACACGCATCGCCTTTCTGGGTTGCGGGGTAAAAATACACTTTCCATGGGATAAAACCCGCGAGAGCTATGACCGGGCATTTGCGGCGGCCCACGCGGCGCTGGATAAAGCATCCTTTGAGCTCATCCGCGCACCGGAGCCGTTTGAGAATCCTGATGCGCTGGTGCGATGGCTGGATGAGAATGCCACCGATCTCTCCGGAATTATTCTGTTTCATGCGGCCTACACCGCCGGCGAAATCGGCTCTTATCTGGGCCGGTGGCTTACGGATCATCCGCTGCCGTTGATGAGTTGGTCATTTCCCGATCCGCACAGCGAGCGCCTGACCGCCAACAGTCTCTGCTGTCAGAATTTCATCCTCAACATGCTCACGCGGTTCGGCGTCCGCTATGCCTGGGCGCATCAGAAGACGCAAGAAGAACCGCCGGCAATCTTATGGACGTTTTGCCGCAGCGTCCGCGCCCGCCAGCGCCTGCGCTACGGGAAACTTCTGCATGTCGGCGGAACCCGTGTAACGGCATTTTATGATGGTGAAACCGACGAACTGGCCGTGATGCGGCGCTTTGGTCTGCGGTTTGACCGCGTGGATCTGGAGGCGGTGTTTCAACACGCCCGCACGTTCAGCGATGCGATGGTCAAACGCCTGGCGGATTCGCTGGTAGGCTCACCGCGGTGCGCCCGGCGCGAGGTGCCCGATGTGCAGATTTTTCAAACACTCCGGCTGGGGCTGGCCATTATGGACCTGTCGGTGAAACATAACTACATCGGCTGTACGATTAAAAGCTGGCCCGAACTATTCGACCAGTATGGCTGCGCCGCCGATGGTGCCGTCTCCATGCTCAATGACGCCGGTTTATGTACCGCCGAAGAAGGGGATATGCACGGCCTGATTTCATCCCTGGCGTTGTACCTGCTTTCCGATGGCCGGGCCGTTCCGACGATGATGGATCTATCCAGTGTTGATTCCAAGACGAATCGGATCGGGATTTGGCATTGCGGTGCCAGTCCGACACGTTTGATCAAACCCGGCACGACATTTGAGGCGCGAAAACATTCCATTTTAGAAAACGCGGATGCCACCACCGCTGTGGGCCTGATGGTGGAATTTCTATTGAAAACCGGCTCCGCCACGGTCGTAAGATATCAATCGCCCGCCGCCGAACGCTGCTTTTCCTTTGAGGGTGAAATGATGGATTGCCAAATGCCCTTCCGCGGCGTTTACGGCGAAATGCAACCCACCGCGCCATGGACCGCAACGGATCTGATCAGCACGATCATTGGAAAAGGTCTGGATCATCATTGGTCTTTGGGATTCGGTCATTGGAAACCCTGCCTGCAACTGTTAAACCACTGGCTGGGTGTGACAGAGCTGACGGCGGAACATTCAGTCGAGTTGTCCGGACTGAGCCGGTCGGCTTAATACGGTGCGGAATGGAATTATGAGGTGAATATGACTGCTATGAAACCGTTGGACGTGGTGGCTATCGGATTGAACGTCGTGGATGTGCTCGTTGCGCTGCCGAAGAACATTGTTCACGGCGAGAAGCACGAAGTCTCTGAACTGCTCGTGCAAGGCGGCGCCCCCGCCGGAACCGCAGCTTGCGGATTGGCGGCCTTAGGCTGGCGTGTGGGTTTTCTTGCCCGGTTCGGACCAGACGCATTGAGCCGTTTGGCACACGCGGAATTGGTGGATCGCGGTGTAAGCGATGCGTTGTTTCTGCAAGATTCAGAGCATCAACCGGCCGTGGCCGTGGTGGAAATCGACGCCGATACCGGCGAGCGAACCGTTTATTATAACTTACGAAAATATCGTTCCCTGCGCGCTTCAGACGTTCCACGTCCGGCCATCGAATCCGCGCGACTGCTTCTGGTGGATGGCTACGAGACACAGGCCGCGTTGGCCGCGTTACAGGTAGCGCATAGTACCGGATGCAAATCCGTGCTGGATGTTGAAGCCGGCGATCCCAAGACTCTGCGGGAGATGATTGCGCTGGGTACCGATACGATCATGCCGCTGACCGCGGCGCGTGCGCTTAGCGAATGCCGCGAGTTAAAACCGGCGCTTGAAACGCTTAAAACCTGGACCAGCGGTACGATCATCGTCACGGATGGCCGACGGGGAAGCTGGGCGATAACATCTTCCGGCATCCTGCATCAACCGGCCTTTGCCGTACCGGCGATTGATACCACCGGATGTGGCGACTCCTATCACGCCGCTTATGCGTGCGCCTTGTTGGACGCTCTGGATTTAGACCAGCGCATGGAATTCGCGTCATTCGTGGCTTCCCGGGTCGCCATGGTCGTCGGCGGGCGCACCGGGCTGCCCACACGACAATCTCTGGCTGCGGATGATCTATCTTCGCTGTCGCCCAGGGTGCGTGAATATATTTTTCAGGCCAGGAATAAATCCCAATCCTCGTAAGGACTCATCGAACTACCGCATCTTCACGCCATGGCCCGGACAACGATAATGTGTTTGCCTTCGGCGCGGCCAATTCATGCGTCGGCGCGTTTGGTCAGCAGTTTTTCGAAATAGGCCTTGTTGCCGGTGTCAACCCGAAACCTCAAAAGGTTCGTGCGGAATTCCGTCGGCGTCATGCCCATGTCCTTGCGAAAGGCCACCGCAAAGCGGCGCGAAGATGAGTATCCCGCTTGCCTGGCAACTTCCGTAATAGAAATGGTCGACTGGGACAGCAACTTTTTCGCCAGCATCTTTTTGGCGCGATGGATTTCATCCGAAGGGCTGCGTCCCAGGATTTTGAGAAACCGCCGCTCGAGTGTTGGACGCGAAACTCCCAACCGGCGCACCAGCCATTTTACGCCGATCCCGGCGGCGATATTAGCCTCGATCAATTTTAGACTCGCGCCGACGATCTTATCCTCCACCGCGTAAATGCTTGATGACTCGCGCGTTACCACGCCCAGCGGAGTGAAAAGAATACTGGCCGGTTTTGCCCTCGGAAATTCCAGAAGGCGCAGCAGCATGTCCAGAGCAACCTTTCCGATGCGCCCGGTGTCCATCGTGATGCTGGAAATAAACGGATGATTTACCTCACAATACATGTCGTCGTTCCCAACGCCGAGCACCGCCAGATCGTCCGGTACGCGTATCTTCAACAAGCCCGAGGCTTCGATCAGCCGTGCGGCCAGGTCATCGCTTGCCGCGAGGGCGGCAAATGGCGACTCCACCTCTTTAAGCCAGACGCCTGTGAGCGCCGGGAAGATGCCCGACCTGCCGCCAGCCGGAAAATCATATCTTCGCGGTTGCATAGCCAATTCCGCACAGCGACGTTGAAATCCTTTATAGCGCAGTTCCGACCATAAACAATTCCGCCAGCCTACAAAAATCATCCGGCGGTATCCCAAGGCATGGAAGTAATCGACCGCTTGGCGGCCAACCGCGGCATCGTCCACCTGCACCGCCGGAAGATCGTCACGTTTCAAGGCAGATGCAATATTAACCACGGCTCGACATTTTATTGATCTCAGGAACGCCCGAACCCCGGCGGACAGGCCCTCGCCCAAGATCAGTCCATGAAAGGCGGACGACTCTATTTCATTGATGGTGGCGTGGTCCAGCCGACAAAGGAATGTCAGATGAATATTTGAGCGGCTCATCGCCTCGGTAGCTATTGCACGAAATACTCCCCGATTATAGGCATGATCCATGGGACCGATAAAAAGCACATTCCTGCGCACAGTCATCTGATCTTCCTTTTTTAGTGCGGGTTTCAATGCGCTTTTGAGTTTAATGCCGTATTGCCAAATTGCAAGGCCAGCGGAAAATGGGGATTCCACTCAAGGTGATAAAAAAAGAAACATCTGTTTTACAATTTTGACTCTTGTAGCAACTTGCAGGAAGTGTAAGCTATCCACTGATGATGATAATTCGTTTATATTGGAGGATGTTATGTCCATGATGAATTCCGTAAGGGCCACCCGATTTGTCGCCGGAGCGGCGACACTTTGTGTCATAGGCGCGTTTGGTGCCGTGGCATCAGCCACGGCTATTTCCGCTCCAATCAACTGGGGTACTGCACAGGCGATGCAGGGCGTGCAGGACATCGCGACGAATGGAACATTTCTGGAAGCGGTCGAGCCATATAACCTGCCGACAACGGTAGTCACCAACAGTGGTGGCCAGAGTTTCACATTCGAGGAAATGCCTGCTTATACTGCCACGGGCACGAGCCCCAGTTACACTTCCACCAGTTCCCTGGGGTACATCACCCTGACGGCGGATAACGGCTATGAGCCTACACCGGTATCGTTTGGTACCTACGATCCATCATCAACAAATACCAATTACAATACGGCGGTGGGAAGTCTGGTATACACAAGTCAAACAATATCCGTGGCGAACGGCGGCAATGGATTGCCTGGCGGCGACCCGGGGCTTGTTACCCTTAACAAGCTGATCGCGGGCCACAGTTATCAGGTCGAAGTGTGGGATTGGTTCCAATTATCCGGGCAGGATTCTCTTACTACTTTCAGCGGTGCCACGCCCGTGACATTAAATCCGTCTACTGCCCAATATGCCATCGGTTCATTTACCGCCACCGCCGCCCAGGAAGCCTTTACGTTTTCCCAGGCGAATTCATCGGCAGAATATCCATTGGTTAATGATGTAGCGCTTTGGGATACCACAGTTCCTGAACCGGCCAGCATCGGCCTTATGGTGGTCGGTGCCATAGGCCTATTGCTGATACGACGCCGCAGAATAGCTTAAGAATCGCAGCAGGCGCAAGTAGATACGCCCTGATTGTGCCGCTTGAGATGCGTGAACGGCAGGCCGGATTTCTGCCAAGAAAGGCAGAAGCGATGATAAAAAAAGAAACATGTATGTTACATTATTGGCACTTGTTGAAAGGATACCGACGTTCTAGAATAGGGTGTATGTGCTTAAGAGCGTTCATGTTTACGCTCTGCGGTTTTGTTGAAAATCTACACATATCGCGTTGGTATGTGCATTTCGTAAGCCCGGATAGCATGGCGGGCGGATGTTTAACCGCTCCCTGAGGGAGCAAAAGGAGTTTCTTATGTGGTTCAAATCATTTTCCAGCCGATCTTCTTTGATGGCCAAAGTCGCCATCGCCGGCGCTGCCGCGGCATTTGTAACCGGTGCCGCCAATGCCAACACAATTCAACTTACTACCGGCGATCCGACCGCGACCGCCCCTGGTGGTTCCACCAGCGTGACACTCTCGAACGTGGTAGATGCAATTTTCAGCACCACGAGTGGTGGCCCGACAACGGCAATCTGGCAAGGCGTGACGTTTGGCAGTACCAATGCTAATATCAACCAAACCGGTGTGACACAATTTGGTGAAAATGGTAGCGGTGATAACGCATCAAACGCGGGCTTTACCAATAGCACGCCAGATGCGAACGATACCGCTTTATTGAACCTGGTGAATAACGGACTTGCCTTTAACTCATCGACCGCACCGAATGCCATGACCGCAGTCATCAGCAACCTGACCGCTAATACGAATTATCGCATTGACAACATCATTTCACTGTTAGGTTACACGGGTGGCCGCACCGATGAAGTGTCCTATAATGGCGGAACGCCAACGAGCGCCGACACGATAACCTATGGAGCTACGCCAGCAGCAAATGCCAACTATATTTACGATGTATATGATGTGGTGAATTCCGGCG